>JBAIYC010000223.1:0-2463 GCA_037916085.1 Nitrospirota bacterium
GTCGCCGCGGTGAAGTCAAGCACCTCGCGCACCTTCCCGATGTCCAGGGCATAGACCTCATCGCCCAGCTTGAAGGTCAGGTACTGCGTCGTGTCGGTTATGTTCGCTACGGCCAAGGCAGCCCCCCCTTGTAACGCCATGAAGTCACGAGGTTGAGAATTCACGAAGTGAGATGTAGCCTCTTCTCAACTTCTGTTCTTCAGAAGGTCTCGAACTCCGCGTCCCGCTTATCCCCATTTCCATTCCCGGGGAACCCCAGGGCCAGATGGACGCCCGACGTGACCCTGGCCACTGCCACGCTCGACGTTTCTTCCCGCCCCTGCTGCACGTCGTCAGTCAGGACCTGCGTCAGTCCACTGATCCCTCGTTCCGCACCGTTGACCTTGAAGAACGTGACCGTCGCCTGAAGCTGATCGGCCTGTCCGGCGAGTTCCTCGGCGGTGGACGCAATCTCCCGGGCAGATCCCGCATTCTGCTGGATCACCTGGTTCAGTTTCTGGATTGCCGTGTTGATCTGGTCTGCACCGCCCGATTGCTCCTTGGAGGACGCACTGATCTCCTGGACCAGTTCGGCGGTCTTCTGGATATCTGGTACAAGCTTAGCGAGCATGGCTCCTGCCTGCTCAGCGACGCCCACGCTCGAACTTGAGAGCTGCCTGATTTCTCCGGCCGCCACCTGGCTTCGCTCCGCGAGCTTTCGGACCTCGGCGGCGACGACCGCAAAACCCTTCCCATGCTCGCCTGCGCGGGCTGCTTCGATGGCGGCATTCAGGGCTAACAGGTTCGTCTGACGAGCGATCTCCTCGATGATGGATATCCTGGATGCGATGTCCTTCATGGCGCCAACGGTCCTGTCCACTGCTTTGCCGCTTTCGAGAGCATCATTTGCGCTCTTGAGAGCGATCTTTTCGGTCTGAAGGGCGTTGTCAGCGTTCTGTCGTATCGTGGCATTCATCTCCTCTATGGACGCCGAGGCCTCCTCCGCAGACGCCGCCTGCTCGTTCGTGCCCCTGGACATCTGCTGCGAGCCGGCGGTGAGCTGCTGACCACCGGAAGCCACATGGTCCGCCGCGGCTTTGACGTTCGTCACAACCTCTTTCAGCTTGTGGACCATCTCCCGGATGCTGATCAGAAGCTGACCGACCTCATCGTTGCCCGTTGCCGCAATTTCCACGTTCAGGTCACCCCGAGCCAGCCTGCTCATCACCCCGATGACCCTTTGCAGCGGCCGAGTAATGCCCCGAACAAGCAGGTAGATCCCCAGGGAGAAGAGGATCAGCGTGGCCGATGTTCCAGCCGCTACCATGAGCACGTTGCTGCCGAGGCTTTGCATGATAGACGTCTTGTGATAGCCCACTCGCAGAAAACCCAGTAGGTGGTCGTCGTTGTCCCTAATCTGCCGTTCGAAGATTATGAGCGAAGCAGAATCATCAGGCTCTTTGTACTTGGTCAGCAGTTGCTTCCGGTCATTATAGAACGCGACGAAGCCAACGCCCGGATCCTTCAGGATATTCTCCACCAGAGTGTCCAGCTCGGGATAATTGAAGTTTTCGAGGTACCCTCGCGCGGAGTGCTGGGCCAGATCTGCTATGGAATTGCCTTTGGAATGTACGAGTTTGGTGTTCTGAAGGGAAAGGAATAGCCCCAGTCCGCCGAGAAGCAGGAGCACTAATGCAACGATAATCAGGAAGAACTTCGTGATGAGCGAGTGATTTCTCAGCATCTTCATCGAAACTCCTTTGTTGCGAGACGCCCCTATCCAGGGATCTTATTGCACTATGCAACAATTATTATAGCACACGCGTACTATCATTTGTGTTATATAACACTTTTTTTATGTGTCTCTTTTCAATATAATATTACTTGGCAACTCCACACGGTGTCCTTACAGACCATGTGAGAGAAATCTTAGTATTATGCCGACAATAAGACAATCGCCTGCTCAGGGTATTTTAAGGGTATCTAGTCTGCAGCGTCCAATAATAAAAAAATGCTCGCATATATGCAGAACATGCTGAATAGAAAACACTTTTCTGTTCACGTCATATAGGCAAACATCTCGGCAAGATTCTGACGTTGAGAGAGGTGAGATGCTAAGAAGAGGGTGACTGGGTGTGTGGAAATGGCCTGTTGCTGATTACTCCGCGAGTTCTATAGCGAAGTGGACAGCAGTAGAATAATCAACTATCACTCTGCAAGGCCCAACTCTGAGATACCACCGACGCTCTTATCCATTCATCGTGGTGTCTGACGGTTCTCCCGCTACCAGCGCTAATTCGTCGGAGGAGAAAACCCTGTCGATGTCCAGGATGATGATGAACCGATCGTCCCGCTTGCCCATCCCCCGGATGAACTCCGTCCGAAGTTTCGTCCCGATTCTGGGCGCCGGCGAGATGTCCGACGGCACGAGGTCGATCACCTCCTGCACCGAGTCCGCCAGGGCCCCCAGCACCGTCGTATCGC
>JBAIYC010000224.1:0-15009 GCA_037916085.1 Nitrospirota bacterium
ACGAACATCGCGATCGTGGTCGAGGACGAGGCGCCAGAGGACATTCTCGATGATTTGGGCATCGAGGACGGCGGGCTGTACGGCCTCTATCAGGGAACGCCGCTGACGGAACGCGGATGGGGCTTCGGGAACGCCCTGCCGGACCGGATCGTCATCTACCAGCGCCCGATCGAGGAAGACGCGCGCACGGAGGCGGAGATCGGGGATATCGTCCGCGACACGGTGATGCACGAGATCGGGCATTATTTCGGGTTTGACGATGAGGCGCTGTATTCTATCGAGGACGAAAAGGAGAAGAAGAGAAGGAAGAAATAAGACCCACCGCGAAGACAGAAGGGCACGAAGAACGACTGTGCCTGGGGACGAAGAGCTGCACCAAAAGGAATCGTCGTCCCTAGTGGTAGTGTTTTTTTATTTGAACTTCGATACGATCTTCTCAATGATCCCCGTTGTCGACTGGCCTTCCACGAACGGAACGTTCACGACCCTTCCGCCCCTCGCTTCCACGATGTCCCTGCCGATGATCTTCTCCACCGGCCAGTCGCCTCCTTTGACCAGCACGTCCGGCTGCAGGGCGGAAATGACGTTGTACGGGTCCAGTTCCTCGAATATCGTCACGAAATCGACCGATTCGAGGGCGGCAAGGGTCTCCGCACGATCGTTCTGGCTGTTGATGGGGCGCTTGTCTCCCTTGAGGGAGCGTACCGACGCATCGCTGTTCACGGCGACGACCAACAGGTCGCCGAAGGAACGCGCCACTGCCAGGTAGCGCGTATGGCCGGTATGGATGAGGTCGAAACAGCCGTTCGTGAAGACGATGCTCTTGCCCGAGGCGCGGAGGATGGCAAGGAGCGAGGTCAGTTCCGGGAGTGTCCGGATCTTTCTTCGGGCGGGCGATTCGACGGGGTAGGTCATCTTCACGAGGAGCTCCCTTCAGGAGGAACTGTCACAGGATGCGACATGGCGGGCGGCCGGAGCATGATCAGTCCTTGTTCGCGTCGTAGATCTCTTCGAAGGCCGGAGTGATCTTTACAAAGGCGTTGAGAACGGCGGGATCAAAGTGCTGCGGCATGGTCCGGTTATCGCCTTTCGTAATGACGTCGCAGGCCTCCCGGTGAGTGAACCCGCGCTTGTACGGACGGGTGCTGCGAAGTGCGTCGTACTGGTCTGCGAGCATAACGATCCTTCCCTCGATGGGGATCTGCTCTCCACGGAGGCCGCGAGGATATCCGCCGCCGTCATACCGTTCGTGATGGTTCATCGCGACCGATGCGGCGAGCTGAATGGCCGGATAGCTTGACCCGGAAAGGACCTTCTCTCCCATGGTCGTGTGGGTCTTCATGAACTCAAATTCTTCCGTTGTCAGGGGACCGGGCTTGAGCAGGATGTGGTCGGGAATGCCGATCTTGCCCAGGTCGTGCATCGAGCTGGCAAAGGTGATTGCCTCCACGAAGTCGGATGAGAGGGAGAGCGCTTCGGCGATCTTGCTGGAGTAGAGGCCGATCCGCGAGATGTGCGCGCCTGTCGCCGTATCGCGGTATTCCGCAACGACCGTCAGGCGGCTGATCAGCTCCCTGCTCATGTTCTTGACCATGGTGAGCGCATCAGAGAGCTCCTGGGTCCGCTTCCGGACGGTGTCTTCGAGGGTCTTCTTGTAATCCCGCTCCATGCGTATCAGCTCGGCGTATTTCATCGCCTTCTCGATGGTATGGACGAGATATTCGGCGTTGTAGGGTTTCATGATGAAGTCGAATGCGCCCTTCTTGATCGCGTCGACCGCAACGTCCAGCTCCGCGTATGCGGTCATCAGGACGACCGGGGTCTGGGGATCGTACCGGTGGATCATGCCCAGGAGCTCCACGCCGGTGATGCCCGGCATCTTGACGTCCGTCAGGACGACATCAGCGGGGCCCTGCTGGATCAGCTGCATGGCGCTGTTCGCGTTTTCGCAGGTCGAGACGAGGAACCCGTAGGCGCGCAGGAGCGTGGAGATGGACTCCAGAACGTAGGGATCGTCGTCGACAACGAGAATGGTGCTCTTCTTATCGTTCATTGCTGAGGCACCTTTCTGATCTTCAGAGGTCCGGTTTCCCGCGAGACGGCTTCGAACGGCGTCCGCTGCCCGGTCCCGCTTCCGCAGCTGCCGGCCCGGAGGGGAAGGCCCCGGGCGGGCGGCTAACGGATGTATGCTTCCGTTACGTAGCGGCGCATCATGCGGTGGCTGTTGAAGTAATACGCGTTCTTGCTGATGGCGTTCTTCATGAGCCGCGCCCAGGGCGCCTTGTCGGTGTCGTAGTATTTCGGGATAATGACGGTCTCGAGCTTGCGGTACAGGTCTGCCGCATCATCAGCATCGGCCTCGCCCGGCTTAGAGTACTCAGCAGGAGTTCCGCCGATGGACCAGCCGGTGAAGTCCTCGATGTGGCCCTCGATCCACCATCCGTCGAGGACGCTGAAGTTCACAACACCGTTGTGCGCGGCCTTCATGCCGCTCGTCCCCGACGCTTCCAGGGGGCGGAGCGGCGTGTTCAGCCAGACATCGACGCCGGAGACGAGCTTGAGCGCCACGTCCATGTTGTAGCCCGGCAGGAAGACGACCGGCAGCTTGCCGCGCAAGCGTTCACTGTACTCGTGGAGGCCCTGGATCAGCCGTTTCCCGTTGTCGTCATGGGGATGTGCCTTGCCCGCATAGATGACCTGGATCTTGCCCTGGGCGACGGCAAGGAGGCGGTCGAGGTCATGGAAGAGCAGGTGCGGCCGCTTGTAGGCCGTGGCGCGGCGGGCGAAGCCGATGGTGAGCACGTTCAGGTCAAGGGTGACGCCCGTCACGAGTGAAACATAGGCCAGGAGCTTGCGCTTCGCCTCGTGGTGCGCCTCCCAGAGCTCCAGTTCCGGGATGCTGCCGCTTCGCACGAAGAGCTCGGGTTCGTTCGCCCACCCGGGGATGTACCTGTCGAAAAGCTGGGCGATTTCTTGACAGGTCCACGTGAAGGTATGAACGCCGTTCGTAATGGCGTGGATGTGATAGCCGGGGAACATGTGCTGCGAGACCTCCCCGTGCTTTTTCGCGACGCCGTTGACGTACTTGCTCAGGTTCAGGGCCAGGAGCGTCATGTTCAGGCTGTCCTTGCCCGCAAGGTCCTTCAGGACGTCGAGGGGGATGATTTCGCCGAGCACTTGCAAGACGAGGGGATAGGGGAACTTATCGTGACCCGCCTCCACGGGCGTGTGGGTCGTGAAGACACAGAGGTCCCGGACGCGGGCGATGTCCCATACGGAGCGCTCGTCCCATACGCTTTCGATGTCCCGCTTGAAGCGAAGAAGGAGCTCCAGGGCAAGGAAGCTCGCGTGGCCCTCGTTCATGTGATACTTCTTGATGTGAAGCTCAAGGGCATGGAGCATCCGGACGCCACCCATGCCGAGCACGATCTCCTGTTTGATCCGGTAGGCCCTGTCGCCGCCGTACAGCTGGTCAGTGATGCGGCGGTCATCGGGCGAGTTCTCCGGCAGATCGGTGTCAAGGAACAGGACAGGGATATTGCCGCCTGTGGGGCTCACGACCATGTACATCCATGCCTGGATCTGGACCTCGCGCCCCTCGATGCGTACGGCGACCCGCGGGGACAGGAGCTGCATGTGCCGCGAGGGGTCCCAGTCCACCGGCTTCTCGCTCTGCCATCCGCGCGAATCGATCTCCTGGGAAAAGTAGCCTTTCCTGCTGAGAAGGGTGACGGCGACCATTGGAAGCATGAGATCGGCCGCCGATTTGATGGTATCGCCTGCAAGGATGCCGAGGCCGCCGCTGTAAGTCGGGATGTCATTCTTGATGCCGATCTCCATGGAGAAGTAGGCGATCATCGGTTCGCTGGTGAATTGGTGCAGTTCGCTGTTCATAGAATGCTGTTCGAAGAGGCCCGTATCCGGGCTGTTTCCTCCTGCCAAGGGAGCGTTCTTATCTCGTTACGGTCGGGACAGACAGGGTGTCCTGGGGAACGAACCTGGGAGGGCTCCAAGAGTAATCCGGTCCTCAGCCGATTTTATAATACCAAGATAGCAGAACGACCCTGCATTTTCAATATAAGAATAATAATGAAGAGTTTCCCGCGTGCAGAAATCGCACAGAAGCCGCGCCGGGGAGCGCTTCCCCCTGACAATAGGAACGGACGGCCGGGATTATGCCTGAAGCACGCGCTGGGCGAGCTCGACGAGACCGTAGACCTTGAGATCGACAAGGACGCCTTGTGCCTGGACGTCGATCAGATAGCTGCTGACGTCCGGAAGGGGGACTTCGATGACGTCGATGATCTCATTGTCGTCGCCGCCCGACTTTCCAACGTGTTCGAGGCCCGTGCAGAGATAGGTGCGGATGATCTCGGTGGAGGCTCCGGTGGACATGGGGCCCTCGGCGAGGAACCGGACATCCCGTGCCGACCAGCCAGTTTCCTCGATCAGCTCTCGCCGCGCAGCGGCCTCCATGGGCTCCCCGGGATCCACGAGGCCCGCAGGCAGTTCGATGACATCCCGGCCGAGGGGAGGGCGGAACTGCCTTTCCAGCAGCACTGAGTTCGTCGGCGTCACGGCGACCATCACCACGATGCCGCCGATGCCTACACGCTCGACTGCTTCCCAGGTCCGCACGATGCCCTTTGCGTCGCGGTAGTGGATCTCCACGGCGCTCATGAACTTTCCCTTCCAGCGGATTATCTTGTCGACGATCTCCATGGCGGACCCAGAGGAAAGAAGAAAGATGGAAAAGGAAAGACTTGTACTTCTTACATCCTTCTTTCTTGCCTCTGCTTCAGATCCATTTCTCCAGGTCAAGGGCGATGGCGGCAGGAATGATGGTGTCCACTTCACGGACCCGCGTGCGGCCAGCCTTGGTGAACATGGCCTTGAGGAGCACCGCCTCGTCCTTGTAGTAGCTCAGGATGGGGAAATCTGCCTCGGGTATGTCACGCTCAAAATAGCCGCACCCCTCCAAATGCACGGCGCGTCGGGCGCCCCGTACGGTGGGACCGAAGATGCGGCAGATATGAGGGCGATGGCGGTAGATCAGACAGGCACCGTTCTCGTCCAATGCGGGGCAGCGCATCCTTGCCGACCGCCGCGAAATGGAGTCAATAGCCTTGAGGGACCGCAGTAGCGGATCCTCACGGGAGAACGCGCCCTTCTTCTCCAGAATGTCGAGCTGTTCATTCGCCTTGTCGGTGACGCGCTTTCTGACCTTGGCCGGCAGTCTCTTGAGACTCGCGCGGATATGGAGGGCGTCGAGCAGCGTGATGTCGAAGAACCCTGATGAACAGCACTCATGGCATCCCCGTGCGCAGGCAACCCGATTCTTCCTCGCTGCATGGGCGAACCGTTTGCTGTTGATCTGGAGGAACTTGGAATACTGGTCGACAATCTTCTTCATGAGCCGGGCTGCCTTTCCAGGAATCGGTGACGGATTATACGGACTGGGCCGATTGTTTGTCAATAACCGGATGCCTTAGGAGAAAGAGCCGGAGCTCTGATGGGCATGGACAAAAAAAGCCCGGATCCACGACGATCCGGGCGGCGAGAGATTTCCCCTCTATGGCGCCTCTCGCGAGCTTGCCTTTATTGTCCCCTTGGGGACGTTCCGCGCAGGGGACCTCTGTTCTGGCCGGGACCCGCCCCGGAAACGCCGGTGCGTGCGCTTTCTACCATGCCGCGCATCTCGCGCTGGAACTCCTGATGAAACAGAAGATAGCGCGCCTGCTGCTGCACGCTCAGGTAGTCCTTGATGGCCGCAAACTCCTTGCTCCGGAGGGACAGGATCTCGTGCTGGTTCTTCTCGATCTTGCTGATCGCGGCCTTGAGCTTGCCCTCATCGGGCTGCGGCGCGTTCATGATCGTCCGCATTTCCCGCAGGGTCTCGAGGTTCTCCTTGAAGAGCGTCCGGCGCTGCCGGTCGAGGGCGGTGATCGCGGGAATGAACTTTACGGCTGTCTTCTCATCGAGGTTCAACTCCTCGGTGAGGCGCGCGATCCTGATGGCTTCCATCTTCATTCTGAGCGCCTCCCGTTTCTCCTCGGTCGGACGGTCGCTCGGGGGCGACGGCGTCTTCTGCTGGGCCATGGCCGACAGGGCAAGGACGGTCAGAAAGACCGCTGCGATCACGAGCCGTGCGATGCTCCTCATGTTTGATCCTCCTCGTTCTCCTCATCCAGCATGCTGGACAGGTGTTCCAGTTCCTGCGTGTTCATGTCGGCCAGGCGCTCATCGACGGCGCCCTCGGGGGCGTTCAGGAACATATCGATGACCTCCTCCTCGAGCGGGGCCAGTTCCGTGCTGGCCCAGGCATCGAGCGAGTCCACTTCGGGCGAACTGAGCTCCGCTATCCGTACCTGATCGGAGGCGAGCACATCGACATACACACCTCCGGTATCGGGGAATTGCTTTCCGGCCATCTCGAACGGTGCTGGGCGAAGGGCATACCACACGACGATCACCGTCGTGATGACAGCCAGCGCTGCTGCCGCCCATGCCCATCGCGGGGCAAAGGTTGGGCCGAAAAGGGCCGAAAGACCGCGTGGGCGCCCCCGCTCCTTCTGGTCCTGCCGGCGGACATCGCGGAAGATCCTCTCGGGCAAGGCGGCCCAGAAAGCCTCGCCGGGGTCGGGGACCTTCTCTTCGGCCATGGTTCGGAGCAGCGATAGCTCCATCTTGCAATCACCGCATGACGTGAGGTGCAGCTCGATCCGTTCCCGATCGCTGTCTGGGATGCCGGCCTCCAGATATGCAGGAAGCAGCTCTTTTATGTCCGTTCTATCGCACCGCATCGTCGTTGCCTGGTTCCGGGCCGGGGTTGTCCTTTTCCCCGAGCCTGGCCTTTAATTTCTGCACGCCGTGGTGATAATTCGCCTTCGCCGTTCCGAGAGAGCACTGCATGATGGCGGCTATCTCCTCAAAGCTCTTTTGTTGCTGCACGCGAAGCATGACGGTAATACGCTGTTTTTCCGGAAGTTCCGTCATTGCCGCAAGCAGCCGCTCCCGCATCTCCTTCCGGACGAGCACGTCGAGGGTCTTGGGGTCCTTTCTGATCACCACGTCTTCCAGCGGGACCTTCTGGACCTTTGCCCGGTCGCGATAGAGGTTCTTCGCGAGGTTGATGGCGATCTGGTACAACCACGTCCGGAAGCTGGAGCGGCGCTCGAACCCCCTGATCCCCGTGAAGGCCTTGATAAAGGTCTTCTGCAGGATATCCGCAGCATCGTCCTGGTTGCTCACCATGCGGTAGAGCATGGCATATAGAGGGCGTTGATGCTTCCTCACAAGCTCGTTGAATGCCTCCCGGTCACCTGACGCGTGCCGGTCGAGGAGTATCAGGTCCTCATCCGTGGGTGCTTCGCTTCTACCCGACGATTGAGACCCCCGGGGATCGGAAAGGTTGAACATAATTGACGATTTGGCGCTCAATTCAGGGTCGCATGTTGGCGGTTCAGGCAGGGGAGGCTGCCTGAGCACGCTTTGTTTCAGGATACCGGCAGACGCGGTTTCTGCCGGAACGCTTCGCATGATAGAGAGCTTCGTCGGCCATGGTCACAAGGTTCGCCAGGTCCTTTGTATCCTCGGGAAAGGACACAATGCCAATGCTCAGGGTCACCCTGAGCTCGCCGTCGGAAACACGCGTTATCATGGTCTGTTCCATGATCGTCCGCACCCGTTCCGCCATCAGCTCGGCCCCCTTTGGGTCCGTATCGACCATGCCGACGGCGAACTCCTCGCCGCCGTAGCGGGCCACGAAATCGCTCGCCCGAGCAGTTTCTGCTAGCACCTTCGCGACCGCCTTGATCGCCACGTCGCCGACGGGATGTCCATACTTGTCGTTGACGTTCTTGAACTTATCGATGTCCGTGAGCAGGATGGAGAACGGCCGGGGGTTACGCTCCAGCTCCTTGTATCTCTCGCGAAGTCTCTCCATGAAGGTCCGGTGGTTGAGGAGCCCGGTCAGGCCATCGGTGCGCGCCGTGTTCTCGATCTGCTGGTAAAGCAAGGAATTATGGGCAGCCTGGGATATCTGGTTCATGAGCGTATCGAGCAGGTATTCGCGGTGGTACTCCGTGAAAGCGTTCGGCTGAAGCGACGCGAGAAATACTGCACCGCGCAGGATGTATGCGTCGCTCCCGGGCTCGTCACTGGCCTTGGCAACAAGGAGCCGTCCGTACATGGAACGGATGGGCTTCTGGAACTCCTTGAACGGGAAGAGCGATATATCACGCCCGCGATCTCCGAAGTCGGCTGAATAGTATGCCAGATTGGTCTGTTCCTTCTGGCTCTCCCAGTGCTTCCACATGCTGGCGACGAGCGATCGCTCATCCAGCGGGAAGGGCTGGCCGAGCAGGGACGTGTCGTACCCATACAGGGCGGCCAGCGTGAGCGTCTGCCTCCCCTCCCGCTCACTTGCAAGAACGCAGGCGCAGAAATCGAAGGGGACGATTTCGCGCAGCTTCGGAAGGATGGTCCGCATGGTGTCGCCAAACCAGAGGCTCCCGTTCAGCTCGGCGCTCATGTCATGGAGGTAACGGAAGTGGTCGGCCTGCGTCCTCAGTTTGAGGGTCATGTCGATCTTGTCGATGATCTGCAGGAAGAAGGGCGCGAAATTCTCGAGCATATCCTGAGTCTCGAGGGCGAACGCGCCCGCTTCCAGGCTGTCGACGGCAAGGACGGCGATGGTCCGGTCCTCCTTGACGATGGGAAGGACGAGAAAGGACCGGACCGGTAGGTCCTGGACGTCGCTGCGGTAGTAGCCGAGGTTCACCAGCGGCATGCTCATCGCCGCCAGGTCGGACAGGTACTGGCTCTGCCGCTGCTCCGCGCAGATGTGGACCAGGACCTTCCGGCCGGGGTCGAGGACGGTGCCGACAGGCAGGACATGGCGCTCCCGCGTGGTCCGGATGGCGCCGAGCGTGAAGGTGTCGCTGGTGCGCGGCTCACGGAGAAAGAGCGCGTAGGTATTGGCAGGCACGAAGCCATAGATCATGTCGATCAGGCCGTTAAAGTCGATCTCCCGGTCGATGACCGTCTTCAGATGGGCCGCCTGGCGGTGGGAGGGGGCGAGGGACTCGAGCCGGGACGGCACCGCGAGCGGATCGACCGCCTCGGCGTTGGCGATGAGGCGGTCACGGGCGTCTCGCGCGCTCTCTGCCTCGCTCCGCGTGCGATGCATGATGTGCGACGCAGCCGCGGATACGACGGCGAGGGAAAGTCCGAACCCGGCGTAGAGGTGCCACCGCGCCGCAAGCTCCTGGCTGTTCTGGGTCATGAAGACATTGGACGATTCGATCGTCAGGATGACGGCGACCATGGCGTAGGCAAGCAGGGGACGCAGGAAGGCCGATACCACCGCCGCAAAGATGAAATAGGCCGGCCAGATGAGGGAGTGGATGCCGCCGGATACCTGGACAAGGAAGTTCAGAATGATGATGCCGAGAACGACGAAGGGAAATGGCCTGACCGGAGGCGGCGCGATGTAGGCCTCGTAGGAGATGCGGAAGAGAAGAAAGAGATAGCCGATGACCCAGGGAATGACCCAAGGGCTAGATAACTCAAGGCTGATGAACGGGCCCCACGCAGCGATGATGCAGTAGACGGCCAGGCCAAGGGTTACCATCCCTCTCAAAGCTTCCTTCTCCTGCGGAGCTCTTCCTCGCGGTATTTCCGGTACAGGACCTCCCATTCGGGGCTGCCCTCGGGCACCCTGCGGGAAAGGGACTGGATGGTGCGGCGCGCGATGCTGTCCGCCTCGTCGTCGAACCTGAGCTCTTCCGTCATGACGCGCTTTATTTCGCGGAGGAGCCGCTCCTCGGTCTGGATCGCGTCGACGTTCCGGTCCTGGACAAGCTTGTCCAGGATGAGGTGCGACAGATGCGATATGCGGTCCTCGGTGAGCCTCACAGGACGATCCCCCGTTCTTTGGCCAGCTTTTGCTTTGTGAGCTCGAATACCTTGCGGTAGTCCATCTTGCCATTGGAGATCTCGGCCTCGTGGGCAGCGAGCAGCTTCTCCACGTCCTTGTTCAGCTGGTCCTCTTCCCGCATGTTCCTGGTGAGGACCTCGGCGACCCTGGCGGCAATGGCGGAACGGGCGATGTCATACTTGGCGAGTCCCTTGGCCTCCAGGTTCAGCGTGATCTGGTCGGCGAGGTGCTGGATGAGTTCTTTCGAGAGGCGCATCTTGCGGGCATTATACCAGATAAAGAGGGGGGCGAGAATCAAAAAACTTCGGGACAGACGACGGCGAGGTACCGAAGGACGGGAAATTGGGCGTTCAAGGGGCCGCGGGCCTGCGGACCTTCCGAAAGTCGGCCCAGATGTCGATGATGCCGAGCGGGATGACCATGACGACAACGGGGAGGGCAAGGATGACCGTATGCAGAAAGGTCCGCCAGAGAACCGGGATCTTTGCTCTCCGGAAGACGTGCTCCAGGACCGCAATCCCCTGCACCAGGTAGACGAGGGCGAAGATGACCGACAGGTTCAGCCCCAGATAGAACGCCGTCGTCTGCTCCGTGGAGATGGTTCCCCATGCGACGAACACGAGTGCGGCGATGAGCCCCCAGACCAGGCTGTCCGGCGCATGCCAGGCAGCGAGAGTGGGCTGCGAGGACAGAGGCGAGGCCGGGTTGCGGCGCAGAACGATCGCACGGGCCATGCCGTAGCAGCTTGCCGCCTGCAGAAGGCTCGTAGCCAGGAGGATGCCGGGCAGGAGCCGAACGACGGTCCGGATGATCCGGTCCGTTACCAGCGTCAGGGTCTGAACGATCTCGGTGAGCCCCAGCTTCGCGTAGACATCGCGGGCATCATTGAGCATGCTGCGGAGATATTCTTCGGCGACGCCGAAGGGGTTCTTGCCGGACTTCAGGAGGAGCAGGGACAGAACCAAGAGGAGAGCCGCGACGGGGAGAGTTCCTCCGAGGAAGACCGCCTGCTCGGCCTTCATGCCCCTTGCCATGCCTTCTGCAAGACCGACCGCCATGAGACCGAAGCTGAGGAAGAAGAGGAGCACCGCTGCCTGCCACCATCCGAGCGCCGCGGCGAGCCCGGACGCGAGGAGAAGGGCAAGGTAACCGGCCTGGCGCCCTTCGCGGAGAAAGAGCACGACGATCGGCACCGGAACGAACAGCACGGCGATCTGGCCGAGGAAAGGGATCAGAAACCCGGCAGCGTAGAGCCCCGCAGCCTGGAGCGCCGCGGTGATGATGGCACGATAGGGCATGTTTTCTCCAAAAAGAAAAGGGAAACCCCGTCATCTCCTCGGAAACGGCGGGATCTCCCTTGATGGTGCGGTAACGCGAACGTACTTAGTTGCTCTTGTCGCCCGAGAAGGGCAGGAGGGCGATGTTTCTGCTCCGCTGGATCGCCACGGTGATCTCGCGCTGGTGCCGCGCGCAGTTCCCGGAAATCCTGCGGGGAAGGATCTTGCCCCGCTCGGTGATGAAGAACTTCAGGGTCTTGAGGTCCTTGTAATCGATGAACGGTGTCTTGTCGACACAGAACCGACAGACCTTCCTTCTGACCTGGAACCGGCGCTTGCGGTCGCCCGGTCCCGACGGTCTTCCACCCGGCCTGCCCGCGGGCCTGCCTTCGCGCGGCGGACCGCCTGCCGGACGGGGAGAGCCGGACGGCGCTCCCGCCGGTCTATTTTCACTGGTCTCTGCCATGATCGTGTGCTCCTCTGGGTAAATTCGGGCCGAACCTGCGTCGGCGTGGCGCTAGAACGGGATGTCGTCCTCGCCCACCGGCGGTTCGGGCATGGGTTCCGATTCCGCGCCGCCTCTGCCGCCTGCGGCCTGCTGACCGGAACGTTTCGGCATGAAATTGACGGACTGCGCTACGACCTCCACCTTGCTGCGCTTCTGGCCCGTCTCCTTGTCGTCCCACCTGCGCTGCTGCAGCCTTCCATCGACCAGAATACCGTCGCCCTTGTTCAGGTACTGGCCGCAGGCCTCGGCCTGCTTCCCGAACACGACGATGTCGATGTAACTCACTTCGTCCTTGGTCTCATCGCCCTGTTTGTAGCGGCGGTTCACCGCAATGGCGAAACTTGCCACGGCGGTTCCGCTGGGTGTGTACCGCACCTCGGGGTCCCGCGTGAGGTTCCCGAGGAGGACGACCTTGTTGAAGCTGACCATGATGCTCCTCCCTGGCCGCGGCGGTCTGCCTGAGCCGGGCTACGCTGGCTGCTGGCTGCTGCCGGCGGATGCTTCCTTCTTTGCCTCGCCCTTCTTGGGCTTCGGGGCGGGCTTGGTGCGCAGTTCCTTCTCCAGCTTCACGGAGAGGAACTTGATGACCGAGTCGGTGAGCTTGTAGGTACGCTCGAGCTCGCTGATTGCCACCGGCGTTCCCTTGAACTGGAAGAACACATAGTGGCCGCGCTTCTGCTTCTTGATCTCGTAAGCGAGCTTCTTCTTGCCCCAGTCCTCGAACTTGGTCATCTCACCCCCCTGCCTCGCGACGACGTCCTGCATCTTCTTGATGGTCGCGTTGGTCTCGTCGTCGGAGAGGTTCGGGTTGATGATGAAAATGGACTCGTAGATCGGCATTGACGCCTCCTTCTGGGTTGTAGCCCCTCGTTCGACCAGCCCCTCTCCCTTATTCCTTCCCCTTGAAGGGAAGGGGCAGGGTGGGAATGCGTTTCGTCTTCGAGGAGCAAGGAGTAATCCGCGGCCCGTCAACCTCCCGGGAACGGAATCGACCTTACTCGATTGGAGCGGGAAAAATAGCACAGGAAGGCCCAAAATGCAAGCACTTTCTCGTGATCCGCCGTCGGGGAATTGCGAGAAATGCAGCGCCGATGGCGAAAAGATGCCGAACCCGTGGCGGGCCGAAACGTCGCGTCTTCTTGTTTGTCCGCTCTCGCAGGCGCTCCAAATGCTCCTTGCAAATCCGTGCCGTGCCTCCGTATAATATGCGTCAAGGGAGGTGCAAAGGCATCATGATGCAAGAAGAGGAATACAAGGTAAAGGAAGCTCCCACGTGCCCGCACTGCAAGGAAGTGATGGAGCAGATGGACGCCCGGTATCTCGACTGGGGCACAAAGTTCCTGTGGGTGTGCTTCAATAACAACTGCGGTTTCTTCATGAAGGGCTGGCAGCACATGATGGAGAACTACGGTCAGCTCGTGTCCTATCGCTACATGGTCACGCCGGACAACGGGTCACAGGGTGCGATCCCCGCCTTCAGCCACGAGTATCTCAGGACCCACGGCAAACCGAGGAACCCGAACTACGACGAGGACTGATCGCTTCGGAAACGGCAAGCCCCTGGCGGAACATCCCGCCAGGGGCTTTTTTTGTTCTCGCGCCCATGCAGCAGTGTCCTAGGACGCAACGGCCTTCGGTACGGGCTCGATCCGTACGGCGCAGACCTTGAGCTCCGGGATCTTGACCGTGGGGTCGAGTGCGTCGTTGGTGATGACGTTGGCGGCGGCCTCGCGGTAGTGCATGGGGATGAAGACCGTTCCCGGTGGGACCTTGTTGGTAAGCCGCACCTTGATCTTCACCTTGCCGCGACGGGACCGGACCTTCACCAGGTCGCCGCTGCCGACACCGAGCTTTCTGCCGTCGGAAGGATGGATCTCGACGTATGCTTCGCCAGCCTTCTGCTCGATCATGCTGACCCGCCGGGTCATGGATCCGGAATGGTACTGGTAGAGGTTCCTGCCGGTGGTGAGCACGAAGGGGTATTCGTCGTTCGCGACCTCCGCTGGCGGCGTGAAGGGCACGGGCACGAACTGCACCTTGCCGATGGAAAATCCGTCCTTGTAGAGGAACTCGGTGCCGGGATGGTCCTTCGTGGGGCACGGCCAGGCAAGGCCGCGCTTGTCTATCCTCTGATAGGTGATACCGCCCATGGCCGGCCAGACCTTGCCGAACTCCTCAAGGACCTGCGCGGGCGAATCATATTCCATGGGATAGCCCAGGGCGCGGGAAACGCGCATGATGATCGAGAGGTCATCGCGGGCGCGCGGCGGCGGTTCCACGACCTTGCGCACCCGCTGGACCCGCCGCTCCGTATTGGTGAAGGTGCCGTCTTTCTCAAAGGAGCACGCGGCCGGGAGGATCACGTCGGCCATGTGGGCCGTCTCGGTCATGAAGATGTCCTGAACCACGAGGAAGTCCAGCTTGTTCAGCGCCGCGATCGTATGGTGCATGTTGGGGTCGGTGATTACCGGGTTTTCACCCATGATGTACATAGCCTTGAGCGTGCCTTCGGCGGCGGCATTCATCATCTCTGTCGCCGTGAGCCCCGGCTTGGGCGATAGCGAGACGCCCCATGCCTTCTCGAACTTCTCCCGTATCTCGGGAAGGCCCACCTTCTGGTATCCCGGGTAGACATTGGGGAGGCAGGCGGCGTCGGATGCGCCCTGCACGTTGTTCTGCCCCCTGAGGGGGTTCACGCCGGTGAACTCCCGCCCCACGTTCCCGGTGAGCGTCGCGAGGTTCGCGATAGCGCGTACGTTGTCGGTCCCGCAGGCGTGCTGCGTGATGCCCATGGTATAGAAAATGCCCGCTTTGCGTGACCTTCCGTAGAGACGCGCGGCCTTCACCAGGTCCGCCTCGGGCACGCCCGTAATTGCCTCGACCTTCGCTGGTGTGAACTCCTGGATGGACCTCTTCCAGTCGTCGAATCCCTTGGTCTTGTCCCGGATGAACTCGTCGTTCTGGAGCTTCTCGGTGAGGATGATGTTGGCCATGCCGTTCAGGAGGGCGATGTCTGTCCCCGGCCGCATCTTGAGGAAGACCTCGCTGAACTTGACCATAGGCACCCGGCGCGGGTCGGCCACGATGATCTTGGCGCCCTTGCGGTATGCCTTGATCATGCGGTTGGCGATGACCGGATGGGATTCCTTGGTGTTCGAGCCGATGATGAACAGGACTTCCATGCCCTCGATCTCGCGGACCGAGTTGGTCATGGCGCCCGAGCCGAAGATGGCGGCCAGACCGGCCACCGTGGGGGAGTGTCAGAGCCTCGCGCAGTGATCGAC
>JBAIYC010000225.1:0-3989 GCA_037916085.1 Nitrospirota bacterium
TGCTAGAGTTTTAGTAACAGGCTGCTTGATACGTTTTTCGCGGGTCTTTGCGAGCGAAGCGAAGCAAACTCGTAGTTAAGAATTTCAATCCCTGCGACATGGAATCCCCCGGCTCCTGCCGGGGGAGGAATGCAGGAAAGTCACGGGAGGTCGCGTTTTTGAGGGGAGCCACCGGCTCCCTCCGGTGGGGGCTCCACTCAGATACGAGATTGCTTCGTCGCTTATGCTCCTCGCAATGACAATACAACCTAGTAAAGGATGGGACAGGCGATGGATGACCTTACGAAACGAACATTACAGCTCATCAATGATACGAATGACGCTAAGGTTGAGCAGGGCGAGGCTCCCCCCGGGGAGCTCAGCGGGGCAGGAATAGCAGACGTTGAACTTCTTGACGCCTATTCGAGAGCGGTGATCAGGGTGGCAGAGGCAGCCGGGCCGGCTGTCGTCGGCATCGCGGTCAGGACATCAAAGGGCGCCGAACTCGAACCGGGAGGAGCAGGCTCCGGCATCATCATCGCGCCGGACGGGTATATCCTGACGAACGACCATGTGGTACACGATGCGAAGCAGCTGTCCGTCTCGCTCACGAACGACACCGTGCTGTCGGCGTCCATCGTCGGCACCGACCCGGCCACCGATCTCGCGGTTGTCCGCTGCGCCTCGTCAAACCTCCCCTTCGCCACGCTCGGCGATTCGGCGGCGATTCGGGTCGGCCAGCTGGTGATCGCGATCGGCAACCCTCTCGGATATCAGTCCACGGTGTCGACCGGCGTCGTGAGCGCACTGGGCCGGGCCCTGCGGAGCAGGGACGGACGCCTGATCGAGAACATCATCCAGCACACGGCCCCGCTCAACCCGGGGAACTCCGGAGGGCCGCTCGTCGACTCGCGGGGCAGGATCGTCGGCGTCAACACGGCGATCATCCTTGGTGCTCAGGGCATCGGCTTCTCCATCCCCTCCGATACGGCCAAATGGGTCGTCTCCCAGATCCTGACCCATGGCAGGGTGCGGCGAGGACATCTCGGCATCGGCGCCCAGCAGCGCCCGCTCAGCCGCAGGATCGTCCGCTTCCACAACCTCGCCAAAGAGTCAGCCGTGGAGGTCCTGCATGTCGAGCTGAACAGCCCGGCCGGACGGGGCGGCATACGCAAAGGCGATATCATCGTTGCCGTCAACGGCACCGACATACCGAACGTAGACCGCCTCCACCATTTCCTTTCCGACTGGCCCATCGGCAATCCCGTGAAGATAGCGATCCTTCGCGGCCAGGAGCGCCTGGAGGTCGAGGTCATTCCTTCCGAAACCGGGGTGTAAGATCATGCGAACCTCATTTCTGATACTCCTTGCCGCAGCGTTCGCACTGACTGCCCGCGCCGGACAGGAAGAAAAACCCAGGGAAGTGCATTTCGCCTCCGGCGACAGGACCGTCCACGGCCTGCTCTGGGGAAAAGGGCCCTATGGCGTGGTCCTCTCCCATGGAGCGATCTACGATGCCGCGAGCTGGACCCCGCTGGCCACGGTGATCGCAGAGAACGGCATGGCGGCATTGGCACTGGAAGAGGTGGAGCCTGACGACCTTCTTGCGGCGAGGTCATTTCTCCGCAATACCTATGGTGTGAAGGCGGTCGCGCTGATCGGAGCGAGCGCCGGCGGAAGCTCGGCCCTGTCGGCGATGGCACGGTCTCCGCGGCAGTGGGACCAGCTGATCCTGCTGTCCGGCTCCGGAGACGTCGGCAGCCTTGGAACGGCGCCCAAGCTTTTCGTGGCGAGCGAAGGAGAAGGCATGGCTGAGACGGTGAGGCAGATGGCGAAGGACGCGCCGGGAACGCAGAATGCCGCGCTAGTCTTAGAGGGCTCTGCCCATGCGCAGGCGATCTTCCGGACACCGGAAGGCCCACGCCTTACGGAGGCCATCCTGGAACGGCTCACGAGGCGGGCGAAGGGAGCGCGCTAGGCGTATCTCGGCAGAGGTCTTCCGGCGATCCGTTTCTCTCGCATTGACTCGGACAAGCGGCGAATGGTATAAGTCATATGTCGTGACCTTCGAACGGCCGTAAGCGGTCATCGGATGCTCAAGCAGACCCTGACAATCATCTCCTATCTTCTCGCTTCCCTGCTCGTCGGCATCGTCGTTACCCTGCTGGCGGACAGCACGGAAGATGTCGCCGTCGAGAAGAAGATCCGCGCCAGCATGGAAAGCGAGATCAGAGATACCCTCGCTTCGTTCAGGGCATCGGCCGTGCATCCCACCGCCGGGGATGAAAAGAACTTCCTGATGCACTTCATCACGACAGTCATGGCCGACAGGCTCGTCGTCCGCGACCGCGGCGGAGCGGACCGGGGTCCGGCAGCCGACGATGCGACAACGACCTACCTGTTCACGGTTGACGGCCAACAGTATGCGCTGGACGTCTATCTGCGGAAAGATTACCTGAAATCAGAGCTTGCCCTTCTGGATGTTCCCGATTATATTGCGGGCATTCTGTCAACCGTCATCGTTTTCGGTTTCCTGGTCTACCTCTCCGAGAGCAGGAAGCGAACGCGTCTTATGAAGCAGCAGTTCGAGTCAAAGCAGGCCGAGTTCACCTCCGCGCTCGAGCGTCAGGAAGCGCTGGCGCTGGTGGGACGCATGTCGGCCTCCCTCGCCCACGAGCTGAGAACGCCTATCGGGACGATCTCCAATCTGGTCCAGGTGCTGCCCTCCCGCCGCGGCGACGAACAGTTCATCAAGCGGTTCATCGCCCTGGCGAGCGAGGAGCTGAACCGCACCCAGCAGCTGATCGACAACCTGGTGATCTACGGAAAGGATATCGGCGCCCTGAATGAAGAGTGGATCCCGGTCGGGCGTCTTTTCGAGGACGCCGCCTCCGGCAGGGTCGTCCTCGACATGCCCGAGGGCATGATGCTGTACGGCGATCGGTTCTATCTGGGCCTGCTCTTCAAGAACCTGGTCCGAAACGCGCACGATGCCGGCGCGGACAATATCCGGGTGAACGCGCTCCTGCCTGACGAGGACCCGGAGTCCGCGGTGATCGTATGCGACGATAACGGCAGCGGCTTTCCGCTTTCCGCCGATCTGGACAAACTGACCGATCCTTTCGTGACCAGCAGATCGCGTGGCGGCGGGCTGGGCCTGTATCTGTCGAAGAAGATAGCGACCGCACACGGCGGATCCCTGTCGCTGGTACGGAAGGAAGAGGGAGCACGGGTCATCCTGACCATCCCCAGGAAGCGGATACGGTCCTCACCATGACGAAACCGGCGGTCCTGATCATCGATGACGAGAAGAATTTTTCCGAATCGCTGCAGCTTGCGATCGAAGACTCCTTCGTCGTTTCGTCCGTCGACGGCCTAGGCGCGGCGCGGGCCGTCATCAGAGAGAGCATGCCCGACGCCATCCTGCTCGATGTGCGTCTGCCCGACGGAGAAGGCATCGAGCTGCTTCGGGAGCTGAAGGCTTCCGGCCGGATGCCCCTCGTCATCATCATGACCGCCTACGCAACGATGGAGAATGCGATCCAGGCGCTCAAGGAAGGCGCCGTGGATTATGTCACCAAGCCGCTGGACATTGACAGGTTGAAACGCGAGCTGGGGGTCTATCTCGAGAACAGGGCCCTCCACCGGGCGATCAGCACCCTCGATCGCGAGATGAAGAGGATCGTCCCGCCGTTCGTTACGTCGGGAAAAGGACCGATGAAGGCGATCGTCGAGCAGGTGCCCGCCATGGCACGCCTTCCCATACCGGTCCTTCTTCAGGGGGAAACGGGCACCGGCAAGGAGAAGCTCGCCCAATGGATCCATGGCCTGTCCGGCCTCCCGGGCGAGCTGGTCACGATCAGCTGCGCTGCCGTGCCCAAGGACATCTTCGAGAGCGAACTGTTCGGGTATGTCAAAGGGGCGTTCTCCGGCGCCGCGGGGACAAAGGAAGGACTCATCGAACGGGCGGATGAGGGCACGCTCTTCCTGGACGAGATCGGCGAACTGGC
>JBAIYC010000226.1:0-2877 GCA_037916085.1 Nitrospirota bacterium
GGCTCTGAACCTGTTTACGGGGGTTCGAATCCTCCTCCCCCAACCAATGGTCCCATCGTCTAGCGGCCTAGGACGCTGGCCTCTCACGCCGGAGACACGGGTTCGATTCCCGTTGGGACCACCATTCGATCGTCCAAAGTATCCAACCCGGTGCCGCAGCCCCTTCCTGAAAGGGGCTTTTTCTTTTTGAGGCGAAGATGAGGGCTCTGTGAAAGAGGGATGAAGTACGTGACGCGGGGTCTCTAAAGATCGCTACCGCCCCTCAGTGAAAGTGCGGGTTGCATTGTCTATCAGGAAAAAGCACCTCGATAAAACCAAGTCTTTCCCCTTGAAAAACGTCCAGCATTCTGCTATCGTTGCGCCTGTTCGACGCTTCTGTCCCTGACGTGAAGAGACTGCATAAGGAAGCAAATTCCATAACCTATCGAAAAGGAGGCACAGAAATGAAGCAAAGGGTTCGAATTGCTGTGTGGTTGGGCATTGCGGCGCTCATGCTGGGCGGCGCATCTTTTGTTCTTGCGTCGGAGACCGCGTCATCGGTCACGGCGGACAAGGCGCTGGAGCTTCTGGCGGAGGGAAACAAGCACTACGCGAAGGGGGATCTGCATCATCTTGAGCAGATGAGCGCATCGAAGACACGGACCTCGCTGGCGAAGGAGCAGCATCCCTATGCGATCATTGTCTCCTGCTCAGACTCGCGCGTTCCGCCCGAGATCCTCTTCGACAAGGGCCTGGGAGAGGTCTTTGTGATCCGCGTGGCGGGGAACGTGGTGTCGCCCCACGAGCTGGGCAGCATCGAGTACGCCGCCGAGCATCTCGGCAGCACGCTGATCATGGTGCTGGGGCACGAGCGTTGCGGGGCCGTGACCGCTGCGGTCGACGCGAAGGGCAAGCCGGAAGGGAACATCGGCAGCATCGTGGATTCCATCGCGCCTGCCGTCGAAAAAGCGCGCAAAAAGAACCCTGCCGCCACTCATGAGGACCTCGTTGAGACCTCGGTCAACGAGAATGTCAGGCTTGTCGCACAGAATATCCTTGGCCAATCTCCGGTGATAAAGAAACTGGCCTCTGAAGGCAAAGTAAAGGTCGTCGGCGCCAAGTATGACCTCGATGAGGGCACGGTCCAGATGATCAACCTGCAAGAGTAGTCCTTGGTTTGGGGCTATGGGACTCCTCTCGAGTCCCATAGCCCTGTTGGTGTTCCGCAAATCCCGCCTTTCGTTCCTCCCCTGTCCTGTCCGCCGTCCATCCCTCACTCTCTGCCTCCCGCTCGCGGGCGGGTTGACATCATTACCTGTTCAGATTATGATAAGAGCTGATGCAAAATGCGACGGTACTGCTACGATTTGTTGCAGCGAGCGAGAAGGGATCGGATACATTATTTAAGAAGAGCCGTCGAAGCGATATCTTCAAGATTATCTGAAATTACAAAGGAGGAAGATGATGGCGAGTATCTGTCCCGTGGTGAATACGGAAAGACTTCTTTTGGCCACCGACGGCTCCGAGTTCAGCGAAGGCGCAATCCGGGAAGCGATCAGCCTGGCCAAGCTGTGCGGCAGCACGCTTTCGGCCATGACGGTCCTCGAAACCAATCCGGAGTACGAGGCCATCGCCCCCCAACTTCTGGAAAAGGCCGAGAGGAGCGCTCTGGCCCATCTCGAGTCAGTGAAGGCCCGTGCAAAGAGCGAGGGCGTCGATTGTGCGGTCGGCATCCATGAAGGGGAGCATTCCTTCCATTTGATATCGGACGAGGCTGCGAAGTTCAAGGCATCCATGATCATCATGGGACGGCGGGGCAGGAGAGGTCTAAAGCGCCTCGTGATGGGCAGTACAACCGCGAGGGTGATCGGTCATGCGCCGTGCAACGTGCTGGTGGTGCCCCGGGCCGCGCAGGTGGAGTTCAGGAGCATCCTGGTAGCGACGGATGGTTCGAAATACTCGGCAGCTGCCGCGTCAGAGGCCATCGGCATCGCCAAGCGGAACAACAGCGAGCTTACGGTGATCGCGGTCGTCCCCGCCGAGCTCGTGGCGCCCGCTGACATCGAATTCGCCATGACGCAGCGCGAGATGATCGCCGAGAAGGAGATGCACGAGGCCGAGAAGAACGCCAAGGCTGTCAAGGAGGCCGCACTGAAGGAAGGCGTTTCCGTCAAGGCCTTCGTCATGACGGGCAAACCCGCTGACGCGATCATCGAGACCGCAAAAGAGAACAAAAGCGACCTGATCGTACTCGGCAGCCACGGGAGGACAGGCCTCGAGAAGCTCCTCATGGGAAGCGTGGCCGAACGGGTCATTGTGCTTTCGCCGGCGGCAGTGCTGGTGGTGAAGGGGAAGTAACAACAGGAAAGGGCCGACGGAAGAGGCGAACGAGTAAGGAACCAAAAGACCCGGATCACTCGTCGCCGTCGTCCGAACATCATCCCCGGTCCGCAGAAATGCTGAACATCTTAATCATCTCCAACGAGGCACGGGACCTCGCGGCGCTGTTCCGGTCGGCGGGTTTCACGCCAGACACGCAGGATCTTACGGCGGCAGCCGAGGCGCAAAAGGAGGACGCCCCTCCGGCCGCGTACGATATCGCCTTCCTCGATCTCGACGCAGAGAACTGGGCCGACCGCCTGCTCGAAGCGCGCCATAGCATGCCCGTCATCGCCTTCTCCCGCCCCGACCTCCATACGGCCGTGACCGCGCTGAAGCTCGGCGCAAGCGACTACCTCGAAAAACCGCTCACCGCCGAGGCGTTGTCCGAGATCATCGACCGGCACAAGAAGAGGATCCTTTCCCACAAGTACGGCTTCGACGAGATCATCGGGAACAGCCCCCCCATGCAGGAGATCTTCGGGCTCATCAAGAAAGCCGCTGCCAGCGAAAGCAACG
>JBAIYC010000227.1:0-8935 GCA_037916085.1 Nitrospirota bacterium
CAGCGGCAGAGACCTTCGAAGATCTGGGAGGGGAACTGAGCGAGCTTGCTGAAGAAATCGAGGGCATCGAGGTCCCGGGAGCGAACCCAACAGGCGGAGCGGACCCGGACGTACAGGCCGCGATGGAGGACGACCTCCGGCAGCAGTGGGGGGCGATGAAGGACAAAAATTACTACGAAATCTTCGGCATGACACCGAACGGCTTTTCCTTCGACAAGCTCAGGTCAGCCTATTTCGAACTCACGCGGACCTACGGACCGGAGAAGTTCTTCGCAAGCTCCGGCCAGGTCATGGAGCTCGCCGAAGAGCTGCTCTCCCTGGTATCGAACGCCTATACGACCCTCTCCAACGTAGTGTCCAAAGAGAACTACGACGCCCTCCTGGCCCAAAAGGCGCCGACGGGCGCGGATGAGAAGAAGTTCTACGAGCAGGTGCAGTTCCAGTCCGGCAAGGTTCTCATCGAAAAAGGCCAATACGAGAGCGCCGAGAAGATCTTCACCACGTGCCTCACCCTGAGCCCAGACAAACCAGAGTATCAGGTCTACCTGGCCCTGGCGATCTACAATAATCCCGCCAACCACGACGACGCGACCGCGGTCAGGAAGTCCAAGGACCTCGTCAACAAGTCCCTGCTTGGGGAAAAAATCCCCATTGCCTATGCCCTCAAAGGCACCATGCTTTTCGACGAGGGGATGCTGAACCTCGCCGAGGCGGAATTTAAGAAAGCTTTGAAGCTGAACCCGAACAGCAAGACCGCGCTCAAGTACCTCGACATGATCAAGCAGAAGAGGCAGGAAGAGGAAAAGAAAGGCGGTCTCTTTCAGAAGCTGTTCAAGTGATCCTTCACATCCACGTCCGCAGCATCGCGGACGGGCCTACGGTGCAACTTGCGCCGGCAATACTATGTGCGGCCGTGCGGACCGCGGCACACACTCACCGTCTTCTGTCCGCCCCGCCCCATACCGGCACAGCCGGGAATCCCGGCTAAACCAGCGGGAAAGTGCGGTGTCTTAGTCTATGTCATCCACGGAACGTCCAAGGGGGTCATTCATGCGATTTCTTCCTTCACTGATATGCTTGATGGTCCTGCTCGCGCCGGCCGCGGCGCGCGCTGATGAGCCCGGCCTGATGCGGCTGAGCCTCATCGAGGGCGGCGTCCAGGTTCTCATCCAGGACAGCACGGACTGGACCGATGCGACGATCAACGTTCCCCTGGGCGAGGGCGATCGGCTGTGGGTCCCTGATGGCGGACGTGCCGAGGTCCTGATCCGCGGCGGCGTCACCGTCCGGGCCAGCGACAGCACGGCGCTTGACATCCTGAGCGCGGACCGCGATTCTGCGCAATTCTACCTCGACCGCGGCCACGCCTACATCAACAACCGCCGCGGCGGCATCAAGATCGTCCAGATCGATACTCCCCTCACCTCGGTCCGCAGTTATGACAACTCGGTCATGATGATCGATGTGACCGAGGACGGCGTGACCGAAGTGTCGGTTCTCAAGGGCTACGTCACGACCGAGAGCAGGGCCGGCGCCACACGGGTCGGGGCGGGCAGTACCCTCACGGTCAGGGGTGAGCAGGATGCAGAACTATCACCCATTGGAACACCGGACGCGTGGGAACAATGGAACACCGCACGTGACCGTGAGCTGACCGCCTGGGGCGAGAGCGCCCGCTACCTGCCGGACGAGCTCCAAGAATACTCCGGTGACTTCGACAGCAATGGCAGGTGGGACTACACGACCGATTACGGCTATGTCTGGATCCCCACGGTGACCGCGGGGTCGTGGGCGCCCTATACGATGGGCCGATGGGTATGGATCCGGGGGAACTATGTCTGGGTCGCCTATGATCCCTGGGGCTGGGCACCGTACCACTACGGCCGCTGGGCCTACGTTGCGCCACGCGGTTGGTGCTGGGTCCCACCTGCTGCGGGTGCAGTATACTGGGGTCCGGGGTACGTCGGATGGGTCGTGACGCCGCTCTATGTAGCGTGGGTCCCGCTTGCGCCGAAGGAGACCTATTACGGCTACGGCTACTACGGGCCATGGAGCGTGAACATCAGCACGGTCAATGTCAATACCCTTGTCGTCAACCGGGCCTACGTGAATGCTCCCCATGTGCACGCCGTGAACGTTGTACAACGTGACACCTTCGGGACCGGGATGCGCACGCCGTTCAGCACCGCAGACAACCCCTTCCTTGACGCCAAACACCGCGGCGGAGGAAACATGGCCATCGTGCCGCCGCCCACCCGTCCGAGCCGGCCGATCGTACTGCGCCCTCCCGTAGAGCGGGGCGGAACTGTGCTGCCGCCTGCCGAACATGATCGCCGGTCGATCACGGCCAAGGAGAATCCCGCGGCGCCTCCCGCACAGACCTTACAGCCCCTGCGACAGCAGCCGCCGGAGCGGGTACGTCAGAACCGGCCGGAAGAACTCAGGAACGAACGCCGCATGGTGAGGGAGCGCGATGCATCGGTGTTCCGGGCCCATCCGCCCGAGAACCTGCCCGTGAAACGCTCGAACGAGCCCAGGGTCATCATCCGGAACCCGTCACACCAGCCGGCCGGCGGGAAGCGCAGCGGGGAGCAGGTGAAGCAACATGGAGACAAGCGGGAGGGGAAGTAGCGGCGATCTCCGCCACATGCGGTTGTCGCGGCGCCCATCCGGCGCATAACGCAACGAGGAACCGAAGCCGGGTGCGAGGCCCGCTTCCCAACTCGGTCGGTCGCTATGCCGAACGGTAAAGCGGGCAGGACCACTTTGAGCGTTCGCTTATGTTCGGATGAGCTCGGCTGCCTTCCGCATCTCCACATATTGGGCTGCAGCCAGGGCAGCAAGCGCTCCATCGCCTGCGGCGATCACGATCTGGTTGGCGTATTTCTTCCGCAGGTCGCCTGCGGCGAAGATGCCGGGAACCGATGTTTCGCATTTTTCGTCGGTGACCACGAGACCGAGTTCGTTGATCCGGACCTCGGGTGGAACGAGCAGGTTGTTCGGTGAGAACCCGATGAAGATAAAGACGCCGTCCGCAGACAGGTCCCTCCGCTCGCCGGTTCCCACGTCCTCAAGACCCACAGCCTCAACGATCCGGTCGTTCCCCTTGATCCTTGTGACGATGGTGTTCCAGATGACCTCGATCGCGGGCTCAGCCAGCAAGCGGTTCTGGAGCAGTTTGACCGCCCGGAGCGTGCTTCCACGATGGACCAGAAAGACCTTTCTGGCCAACCGCGCAAGATAGAGCGCCTCTTCCACCGCTGTATCACCCCCGCCGACCACCACGACCGTCCTGTCCCGGAAGAAGAAACCGTCGCAAGTGGCGCAGTAGGAGACCCCGCTACCGAGATATTCACGCTCGCCCGGGACCCCGAGCTTTCGCGCGGTCCCGCCCGATGCCAGAATGAGCGCAGCGGACCGGTAAAGGTCACCGTTGGCCAGCCGAACCTCGTGCAGGTCCGGCCCGGCAGTCACCGCCGCCACTTCCTCCTTGATGATAGAAAGACCGAAACCCTGAGCGTGCTTGAGGAGCTTCTCCGCAAGATCGAAACCCGTTATGCCCTCCACGCCGGGATAATTCTCCACATCCTTCGATATCGCGATCTGGCCACCGATGAGACCCCGCTCAAAGAGAACGGTCTTTATCGCAGCGCGCTGGCAGTAGAGTCCCGCGGCGAGCCCTGCCGGCCCTCCGCCTACGATAATTACGTCATAGAGATTCTTAGTCTCCATACAAAACTCCTCGGTGCCATGAATGGCGGGAAAACCCTGCAGCCACCTCAGCGCATTTCTAATTATTATATTAACACTTACTGTGAAAAGCGGGAATCGTCGAGGATGGTGAGGGTCGGTCGATTTAAAAGTGTGGCTGGATTTCGTCGATAACCTTCTGCAAAGTTCAGGCAAAAAAGGCCGAGGAGAACATTAATCCTCCTCGGCCTTACTCGTTCAATACCGTGCGGGCTGAACGACCCTGCGAATATCCGGTTACGGTTCGTCGCCTTGTACCAGTCGCGTTGCTTTCTGCCTGGGGGCCGCTAGATTGACTTTGACGGCGTAGAAACAATCGTCTCATTCGCCGCCGGTGCAGGTCCGGAGCTTGGTGCAGGTGCAGGAGAGCTGGTCTTCTTTTCTGGCAAGGTAGCAATAATCTTCTGCGAAACATAAGCGCCGTAGTTGGGTGATACAACGGATATGAATTCGTCCGTTACATCATTGTCGTAGTTCGTGAACACGAACCCACCGATAAGTGGAATGATGCCAACCTCGAGCCATCCGACCTCGGTCCAGGTACGGCCCATATCAGCGTGCCGGAACTGGTACAGTGTAGAGACACTCTGTCGCGCAATGGGGTCTCCCATGGGACTTGCAACGGAGAATTCAGTCTTAACATCTGCAGTATAGCCATAACCCCAGATCGCCGGAGCAAATATCAGGAAGCCGGGCCAGTTCACCCAGAAATTGCTGCCCCGCCCGTCATAGCGCGAGCTCACCGCGATGTCGACAACTGAATCGACCAGGTCCTGATGCATCGATCTATTGAACGGATAGATGACCCGGCCGAGATTCCCGTTCTTTTGCAAGGCTTCTACGATACATGAAACGTACCGCTCGCTTCTGGAATCGGTTATATTAGCCGATGTAATGCCTACAGTGCGAGGCGTTCTGGCCGGTGGTGTCGGTGTGGCACGATAATTGTCAAGATTGGTGATTTCCATCTTGTGCGTGCAGCCGGTCGCTATGATGATCAAAGCAACCACTGCAACAACGTGAAATCTTTTCATTTTCTCCTCCTCAGACAGAATTGAGGTGCACGAGGTCTATGGGCTCTTCTATATCATAGGTAAGATAATGATTCAACTACCCAAACGGGTAGTCTTCTGTGTTGCGCAATGTCGCATATGACTGCATTAGCGCCCGATTTTGCCAATGGCAAAACAGAGCGCCATGATTGTCAACGGCATGAGGGCGAGTAAAGAGGATGCGTTAGTCGAATGGAGTTAAGGTCTTGCGCAAGGAGAAGAAACAGTGGGGAGAGATTCTGATGGAATCGACGGCCGAAAGCTCACAGATAGACTGGTGGTCCTGCTTCATCCGAACGTCAGTACGCGATATTGCCGTGAACGATCTGATAGAGGCCGAAGACGACGAGAATTCCGCCGGAGACATAGCGGAAAATACCTTCATGACGAGACACGGCCGCGAGCTTTCGTTGCAGGAGATGGGAGGAATAGGCAACAGCCAGCATCGGGATCGCCAAGCCGAGAGAATAGCACGCGAGGAGGGCAATGCCCCGCACAAGCTGGCCGCTTGTCCCGACCATGGCCAGGATGCTCGACAGGAATGGCCCGATGCAGGGTACCCAGACAAGCCCCAGGGCCATCCCGAGGACGAGGCCGCCAACCCTTCCCTCGCCCTGTACTCGGATATTCGAGAGCCGGTAGAGCCGCTTGAAGAAGCTCATATCGAACAGGACCATGAGGCCCATCACCACGATGACGGCCGCCCCCGCAAGTTCGATCGTGCGCGTGCGCCCGATCAGCAGGGTGCCAAAAAGCGACGAGACGGCACCCATGGTCATGAACGTCAAGGAAAGCCCCAGGACGAGAAGCAGCGGGCGGAGCCTGTCCTTCTCTTCTGAGCCCGCCACCAGGACGGGCACCACAGGGAGCACGCAGGGCGAGAGCACGCTAGCCAGTCCCGCTCCCACCGCAAGAGAAATGTTCGTGATGCCGAGGTCCACTAGTGCATTCCGTCCAGAGCCGCAGCCAGGGCCTCATAGGGCTGGATCCCCGGGGGGAACACGCGGCTCACTTTCCCGCTCCTGTCCACGATGACGAGCGAGGGGAGGCTCCGGATGCCGTAGTCGTAGAAGGCCTGCTGGTTCTGCTGCTCCATCGCGCTTACATAGACGATATTGAAGCTGCCCTTGCGCTCGTCATGCAGCTTCTGCAGGATCTCGTTCTGCGCCCTGCACGGTCCGCCGTTGGGGTTCAGGAAGAAGACGACCGTGGCCTTGTTGCCCGCCCCGATGGTCTTCTTGAGCTCCGGCGTGCTGCGCGGCGCCGCCACACTGCCGGCACCGGCCGGGACCGTCGTGAGCAGCACTGCCGCGAGGGTGAGAAGCATCGTGATTCTCTTCATGGTAATCTCCTTGAGGGGTTCTTCCCTAGAATGTCAGGTTCTGCCGCTTCATCAGCATCTCACCGAGATAGGAGCCGGGCTTGACCTCGGCGTTCTTGATCCACTCCGCACCCTCGAGCCCGTAGGGCTTCACGCAGGATGCACAAATGTAGAACTTGCAGTCGAAATCCTCGACCAGGGTCCTGATCAGGTCGGCGACGGGCGAGAATGCCTTCTGCCAGGTCACGGATTCGGCGAATCCCTTTTTCGCAAGATGAACACCCTCGTTCATCAGGAAGAAATCGATCTTGGCGTCGAACGCGGCCATGTTGGTCGCAAGCTGGAGCGCTGCAGCCGCCCGCTCGATGGCGTCGTACGAGTGGGTAAGTATGAAAACGAACTCCTTGTTCTCCATGACAGTCTCCTTTCGGGCAGAGTGACTTCTTGATCGTCCGGTCTTAGTGCGCGCACCCGCCGCCCAACGTGTGGCCGCCGCAACACCCCTGGAGCGAAAGCACAGGAAGCCGCTTCGCCGCGAAAAGCGTCACGTTCTCCCGCACGGTCATCGCCTGCGATCGGTGTACCGTGATGCCTGCCTGACTCAACCGGTTGAGCGCCCCTGCCCCGATGCCGCCCACCACGACCGCATCGACCTGGTGACCGTCGAGCGCTTTCAGGGGATTGCAGGCGCCGTGGGCGTGCTGCTGGTCGCGGTTCATGATCGACGAGACCGCATCGCTCTCCGTATCGACGACCACGAAGACCGGAGCCGATCCGAAATGGTCGTACACCGTGCTCTCCATTCCCTTGTCGTTCTGAACGGGGAAACAGATCCTCATCGCCGCCTCCTTCATTGAGGGATCACGAGAACGTGAATAGCCCTCGCTTGCTCATCGCTGCTGGAACACGAGCGCCCTCCCGCAGGCCAGGGCCTCCGCAACCTTCTTGCGGGCCCCGGAGAGGATACGCTGCACCGTGCCCCGCGACACGCCCATCCGGACGCCGGCCTCCGCCTGTGTCAGGTCGTCCAGATCGCAGAGCTTCAGGACCTCAAGCTCCTCACGGGTCAGCGGAATCCGCTCGATCTCTGAAAGGGGGACGCCCGTCGGCTTGAAGGCCTTGCCGGCGAACCGGCACCGACACCTGCGTGGCTTCTTACATCGCGGGGACATGAGGGGCACCCTTCCAACTGTGCATATGCACAGAACGATACCAGAACGAGTGACCTCTGTCAATGGTTTTCTCGGCGTCTATGGGTCAGGAGTGGCGCAGCTGACCGCGTGCGCCCACGGAAGGGAGCGAGGCGTCTTCAAGAAACAGCAGGACCGTCCTCTCCGCGATCAAGAACGGTGCGGTGAAGGACGGTCCTATCGATGTGCACGTACCCCGGAACGCTCCTGCTGTCTTCCGGCTAGTCGTTCGTCATTTGTGGCCCGCCCTGCTCTTCTTTTGCCGAGCACATCACCGGCACGGCAGTGTCCGCAGGCACCCTCTCCACCCCTGCAGCATCCGAAGAGGCTGTCTGAACCCCGGCAGGGTCCGAGGGCGCTATCTGTACCCCGGCACTGTCCGAGGGCTGAGCTGCGTCGTCCGAGCACGTGTTCTGTACACCGTCGCTATCTGAAGGTTGGATGGGTACCGCTGCATTGTCAGAGCCTGCGATCTGCAACTCGGCGGTGTCCAGTTCGGCCCGATGCCGTGCCTTCCGATACAGATCCTCCGGTTGCTTCACAACAATGTGCAGCAGTCCATCCTCGTAGACGACCGGCATGGACCTCCCCGCCTCCCGCGCAACGATCGCTGCCTGCACCATGGCCCATTCACTCCCGGTCAGGAATCCGGCCTGCCGCCCCAGCGGGAAGCCAACAGCGAAGCCGATCGCCATTAAGATCAAGAACAACGCCAGCCGAACGATGATCCTCGCTACGGTCCTCATAGCCCCCCTCCTTCCCTTCGGCCATCCCGACCGGGATGCTTTGCACCGTCAGCCGGGAAACCGATCCTTGCATTCTCCACTGCCTCAGAGAAATGCCGACAAACGAGATATGGATATGTTATGAGTCCGGGGGCTGTTGCCTAATGAGTGCGGTTGTTCCCTTCTATCTATAGTATTAGTATATCGCGGGTTGATTGCGGCGGGGCGGAAAATTCTTGTCACGGGTTGGTGCCGAAGGAACGACTGCGAAGGACCGGTCAGCGAAGGCGGATGCCGCAGTTCTTGCAGGTTTGCCTGCCAATGTCGCTCCCGAGGAATTTCCTGCACGACGGACAGCGCCAGTTGAATGCTGTGAAATTCACGAACAGAAGGATGACGAGGATCTGCACCTTCACGATCGTCCCTTTTGAGAAGCCCCCGAACAGGTCAGCTCTCCTGAACAGCACGGCGACAAGGACCATGATCGCGATCACCGCCGCGATAGCTATGACCTGGCGCGTCCTCCGCGCCTGAAACTCCTGCTTAACCCGTTGCTCATCCCGCTGTTCCATCGTGGCACCTCCCATTGGCGACAAGGACATCCATTCGACTGTACCATTCTTTGTCAGGGATCTTTCGCTCAAGGAAGACTACCTTACTTTGCGGCCGTGGTCAAGACCATCGGCCTGCGCCTTGACAGCAGTGAGGCCGGTGTTACACTTTAGACAGAGGACCGAATACGTCCTATTTGTTTGATTGCAAGCTGTTCTGTTGAAAGGAGAGATGATCATGAAAAGTCTGAAGACCGTACTGTTCGCGGTGATGGCTGTACTGTTCACCGCATCGGTCACCATGGCCGCCTCCACGTTCACGGCAAAGCTGACGGGCAAGGAAGAG
>JBAIYC010000228.1:0-1817 GCA_037916085.1 Nitrospirota bacterium
GGAGCGTGTGCATGTCCACGGCCGCAAAGGCCTGGTCCAGCGTGAGGACGCCCAGAACGACCATAAGCACCGCGCCAACGAGCGCGCCGGCAGGCCGGTCGATATGAATGCGCGGTATCTGGCGAAGGCCGATGAAGATATAGGTGATGATCAGGATGAGGAGCGCGGTGACCACGGCAGGCAGTCTACCACGACGGCGGCCTTCCGTCCAGCAGGCGGTGATGCCTTTCTCCAGCAGGAAGCGATTGCCCGGAGCAGGGAAATCTGCTAGAGTTGAATCGCTCCGGAAAGCGAGGTGCCATGATGCACGACCCCGCGTCCCTCCTGCACGACGTCGTCTCCGCTCATGGTGGTATCGACCGCTGGAACGGTCTCGAGGCCGTCGAGGCCGTGATCTCGGCTTCGGGATTCCTGTTCACGGCAAAGCGGCGGCCGGTGCTGGACCGTGTGCGGATGCGGGCGTGGACCCGCGAGGCGCGGTTCGCGTTCTATGACTTTCCCGAACGCGGCCAGCTCGCCGATCTTGTCGGCACGAACGAGGTTCGCATAAGCGGAAAGGACGGCGCGGTGCTCCAGCGCCGGACCGACCCGCGAAGCGCATTTCGCACGGTCCGTCATCTCTTCTCGTGGGACGACCTCGATTTCATCTACTTCGCCGGCTACGCCACCTGGAATTATCTGACCGCACCCTTCCTGCTCACCTGGCCGGGATTCACTCTCACAGAGCTGAGCTCGCTCAATATCGGAGCATCGACGCTGCGGCGCTTGGAAGTGACCTTCCCCGACACTGTCCCCACGCACAGCAGACAACAGGTCTTCTACTTCGACGAGCACCACCTCCTGCGGCGGCTGGATTATACCGCCGAGGTCGTAGGCGGATGGGCCCATGCCGCCCATCTCTGCGAAGAGTACCGTACCTTCGGCGGCATACTGGCCCCGACGAAACGGACGGTCCTGCCGCTCTTCTTCGGGACTCGTCCGCTCCCCGGGCCAACGCTGGTGTCCATTACCGTCCATGATCTTAGACCAATAACGGACAAGGGATAGTATGACAATGCTCTTCATGCGACAAGCGACTGGCCTGCGCCGGATGACACTTCTCATCTTGCTGGTGCTCGCCCTCGCTCCCCTCGCAGCCCATGCAGCGGGCAAACCCTCGCTCAGCGACTTTACGAGCGACGGATGCAGCCTCTTCCCGGACGGGACAATCAAGGACCGCCAGAAGTGGTGCGAGTGCTGCTTCCAGCACGACATCGCCTACTGGCAGGGCGGGACCGAAGAGGAGCGGAAGAAGGCGGACGACGAACTCAGGAACTGCGTGCTCGAACGAACGAAGGACAAAACCCTTGCCGAGACCATGTACGTGGGCGTCCGCGCGGGCGGCCATCCGGTCTTCCCCAATTGGTACAGGTGGGCCTACGGCTGGCCGTACGGCCGCGGCTACAAGCCGCTCACGGATGCTGAGAAAGAGCAGGTGCTGGAACGGCTCGATGAGTATTCTCGGAAGCATCCGGCGGGCTACTGCGCTGAGAAGCATCCCGCGAGAGCTCCGACCGCGACGGTTCCGCAACATCCCACGAACTGGGCGACGGCAGTCAAGGCAGAGCATCTCAAGAACTTCTATCGGCTCGACGACAAAGTCTACCGCTCCGCACAGCCGCATAATGAGGGATTCCGGGAGCTCGAACGGCTCGGCGTCAGGAATGTGCTGAGCCTCCGGGACTATCATTCCGACGAAGCCGAAGGCACGTCCCTTAACCTCTTCCGCGTCAAGATGGAGGCTGGCGAAATCACGGACGAGAAGGTGATCGCGGCTC
>JBAIYC010000229.1:0-18907 GCA_037916085.1 Nitrospirota bacterium
GCGATGCCCGTTGCCTCGTCCTTCGGCATGCCGAGCACGGCGAATGCGAGGCGCTCGGCGCTCTTCCGGCCGATGCCGGGGAGCCGCATGAAAGCCTCGACCATCCTGCCGAGGGCCCTGCCGGAAATCTTCCCGTCCTGATCGCCGGCCCTTTCGCGCGGTTTCTTTTTCGGGGAAAGCGCCGCTGGTGCGTTTTCTTCTTTCACTGCGGACATTCTGTGCTGTTCGCCCTGTTTCTTGTCGCGTCCGGAGCGCAGAGATTCCGGCATCCGCCGACATGCCGCACGAACTAGAACATCCCCGGCGGGAGCCCCATGCCGGCGGTGAGCCGTCCCATCTCGCTCTTCATGAGCTCCTGGGACTTCCGGAGCGCTTCGTTGACCGCCGCCGTGACCAGGTCCTGGAGCATGTCCACGTCGCCGGGATCGACGACGGACTTGTCGATCCTGATCGACAGCACTTCCTGGCGTCCGTTCGCAACCACCGTGACCATGCCGCCGCCGGATGATGCCTCGACCGTCTTATTGCCGGCCTCCTCCTGAAGCTTCTTGACCCGTTCCTGCATCTGCTGGGCCTGCTTCATGAGGTTATTCAGAAGATTCTTCGACATAGAAGTGAAAGGGATAATATAGTAAAAGAAAACGGTCTGTTTTGCAAGAAAAAACGCGGAGATTATCCTGATATAAGAAATTTAAATGAACCTGTTCGTCGGATCATCCCTTGGCGGGACGGTCGGGGTCGACGACCTGGCCGTTGAAGATGGACAGGGCATCCTGGACAAGGGGATCGGTCTGCCGGGAGGCATCTCTTTTCGGGGCCGGCGTTCCGGGCATATTGTTCTTTCCTTCGGCGGCCATCCGAAACGAGATGGTCACCGGCCGTCCCCTGAGGTCTTGAGCGATCTGCTCGATGAGAGCGCGGTTCTCCTTTTCGTTCAATTGGTCAAGCTGGAAGGCGCTGCCTGACAGGCCGACGACCAGCGCAGCATCCGAACTCTCAAGGACCCGGGTCGCGCCAAGGAGTGCGGCAAGACCGGGTTTCTTTTCCCTGAGCGCTTTCATGATGCCCGTCAGGATATCCCCGCTGTCTCCTGCAGCGGTGCCGGCGGGCAAAGACACCGAGCCCGGCTTCTTCGTTGTTGAGTAGGATGCAACCTGTTCCCGAACCGCAGCGGGCGGGCGTATCGATCCGGCGTCCTGTGCTGCGAGTCTTGCTTCCCATGCCTGCATCCGGCCAAGGACCTCTTCAAGCGGTTTGAGAGGGCCCGTGCTGCAGGCCTTCACGAGGCCGATCTCGAGCGTGAATCTCTGGTGCGGCGACCACCGCATCTCGTCAAGGGTCCGGGAGAGGCTGTCAAAGATCATGACGAGCCGGGCCGTGTCAACGCCGGCCGCCTGCTGTCGGAGAAGTTCCACATCGGCAGCGGGAAGCTCGATGATCTGACCTGGTTCCTTTGCCAGGGTAACGACGATAAGGTTCCGTATGTGCTCGACCGCACTCAGGAGGAACTGCCGCATGTCCTGTCCCTGCTCAAGGAGCCGGTCCACCTGCTGAAGCAGGCCTGCGGTATCGCGGTCGAAAAGCCCGGCTGCGAAGGTCCGCAGCGCTTCCTGCGCTATAGAGCCCAGGATCGCGTGGAGATCCCGGTCGGTGATGCTCAAGCCGCTGTAGGACAATGCTTGATCCAGAAGGCTCTGAGAATCGCGCATGCTCCCTTCCGCGGCGCGTGCGATCATCACGAGTCCCTGATCGCTCACCGTGATGCCCTCCTGATCGGCAATGGAGCGAAGCTTTGCGGCGATCTCGCCGAGAGCAATGCGCTTGAAGGCGTAGCGCTGACAGCGTGAATGGATGGTTGCCGGGATCTTTTGCGGTTCCGTCGTTGCGAAGATGAAGATGACGTGTGGGGGCGGCTCTTCAAGGGTCTTGAGCAGCGCGTTGAAGGCCTCGTTCGTGAGCATGTGGACCTCATCGATGACGTAGACCTTGTACTTGCCGCCCGCCGGCGCGTACTTCACCGTTTCCCGGAGCTCTCGAATATGTTCGATGCCCCGGTTCGACGCGCCGTCGATCTCAATGACATCCATCGACGCGCCTGCCGCGGTCTCGAGACATGAGTCGCACTTTCCGCAGGGGTTGGGCGTAGGGCCTTCTTTGCAGTTGAGCGCTTTGGCGAGAATGCGCGCCGTCGTGGTCTTTCCAACTCCCCGGGGGCCGGAAAAGAGAAAGGCGTGGGCGAGGCGGTTCGTGGCAATGGCGTTCTGGAGCGTACGCGTGATATGCCCCTGACCGACCACGTCGTCGAAGACCTGGGGCCGCCATTTGCGCGCTAGAACCTGGTAGCTCATGAGGACCTCACGGGAGATCGGAGGTGCCGGATTGGAATGCGTGCGTACGAACAAAAAGGCTCACGAACCCGGGTTTCCCTGCGGCACACCCGGTTCCCGCTTACCGCTGCTTCCTTCCGGACCTGACGGGGTTCACAGGACGTGGTTGCGCAGGACCCGGGCCCATGAGCGCATATGCGGATAATACAACGTACCGGGTACCAAGTACACAACAAAAAAGACATGTAACGCACCTTGTACTTTGTGCTCGGTATTGATTGTTGATGGCGGAGAGGGTGGGATTTGAACCCACGGTTCACCTTTTGGGCGAACACACGATTTCCAGTCGTGCACCTTCGGCCGCTCGGTCACCTCTCCGTGGCAATTGCGTTTCGGGTCGAACGTTCTGAGCTGGGAAAATGCTGCGTGCAGCTGGTCTTCCAGAGCTTGATCCGACTCCTGAACGAGAAACTTCGAACTGATATGGTAATGGCGGAGAGGGGGGGATTTGAACCCCCGGTGGAGTTACCCCCACAACAGTTTTCGAGACTGCCGCCTTCAGCCGCTCGGCCACCTCTCCGGATATGATATCGGCCGGGGATCCTGGGAGCACAAGCCCCTGTGCAGGGCCGCGCTCCGGTCTCTGCGCCCTACCCTTTCGCTCTCAGCCTCTCAAAGAATCCCTGTACGACGATCCGGCACTCCGCTTCCAAAACGCCCGGTGCGATGCGATAGAGGTGATTCAGCCTGCCGTCCCGTACGACATCGTAGACCGAGCCGAGCGCCCCGGCCCGGGGATCACGACAGCCATAGACGATCCTGCCGACGCGTCCCAGCACCAAGGCGCCCGCGCACATAAGGCAGGGCTCCATGGTCACGTACAGGGTTGCATCCGGAAGCCGCCAGCGTCCGAGACGCGCTGCGGCCTCTCGAAGCACGATCACCTCGGCGTGGGCCGTCGGGTCCTGCCAGGTCTCGCGCATATTGTGTCCTGCCGCGATGACCGCGCCGTCGACGATCAGGACCGCGCCGACGGGCGTCTCGCCCGCGTCTGCCGCCCGCGCAGCTTCAGCAAGCGCAAGGCGCATGAACTCCTTGTCGGTCCCGGGCATCTGATGGTTCATCGAATAAAATGGCGCGCCCAAGAGGATTCGAACCTCTGACCTACGGATTCGTAGTCCGTTGCTCTATCCAACTGAGCTATGGGCGCAGAACAGCGATGCACAGACGCCTGACTGCATCTGTGCATCGGAAAACAGCATGCGGGCGCGGTCCTACTTGGAAACGCCGCCGTTCAAGACCAGGTTGATCTTGTCATGCTGGAAGGGGTGAACGCCTGGCTGCATGGAAAAGAGCCAGCCCTTCCAGACCTCCTTGCCGCCCTCGCTCACGGCGACCTGGGCCGCCGGCATGTTCGGTTTGTCCGAAGCAGAGGTGACCTCCGTGTCACCCATCTTGAAATCGGGCAGGAAGTAAAGGACCTTAACCTTCATGTTCGTATTGGCGATCGCCTGTTCGCTGCCTACCGGAATGACGTACTCCTTGCTCTGCTTCGCAACCTTGTCCTCGACCGTTATCTTGACCGCCTTCCACTTCGCCGACACCTCTTTCGGGACAACGATCTTTCGCTCGACCTTGGGCACCGCCGGCGAGCCCATCGGCGGCATACCGCCTTCCATGCTGGGATGGCCGGGCGGCAACTGCGGTTTCTCTTCTTTCTTCTTGCAGCCTGCGAACGAGAACACAAGACCGGCAACAAGCACGGCGGCAACAACCTTCTTCATCTGCGTTTCCTCCTTAGCGATAGTGCAATACCTTTGCGTAGCTCTCCCTACTACCTTGCCGGACGAAACTGGCGGAGAGGCCGGGATTCGAACCCGGGGTAGAGTTTCCCCTACAACTGCTTAGCAGGCAGCTGCCTTCAGCCTCTCGGCCACCTCTCCATCCTCACATGCTGAGTCTCGGTCCGGAAACTTCAAATACCTGATGACATGGCGGAGAGAGAGGGATTCGAACCCCCGGAGCTTTCGCTCAACGGTTTTCAAGACCGCCGCCTTAAACCGCTCGGCCATCTCTCCGTATTTGGAATCCCGCTCTTCTGCCGTTCAGCGCGTCCTATGCGTTTCTTCGCCCAATCACCTCGACGCCGCCCATATAGGGGCGCAACACCGGGGGCACCGTCACGGTGCCGTCCTGACGCTGATAGTTTTCGAGTATTGCCACAACGGTACGGCCAACAGCAAGTCCGGATCCATTCAGCGTATGAACAAATTCGGTCTTCTTGCTTCCCTTGGGCCGATAACGGATGTTCCCGCGTCGAGCCTGAAAATCCTCAAAGTTCGAACACGACGAGATCTCGCGGTAGCGGTCCTGGCCCGGAAGCCAGACCTCGATGTCGTAGGTCTTGGCCGCTGAGAATCCCATGTCACCGGTGCATAGCGTGATGATACGGTACGAGAGACCAAGCCGTTTCAGGACTTCTTCCGCATCCGCGAGGAGACTTTCCAGCTCTTGATACGATTCTTCGGGCCGACTGAACTTGACCAGCTCGACCTTGTTGAATTGGTGCTGTCGGATAAGCCCTCGCGTGTCCTTCCCGTAGGAGCCCGCCTCGCGCCGGAAACAGGGCGTGTAGGCCGCATACTTGAGCGTCAGCGTCTCGTCAGGGAGCACTTCTTCCTGATGGATGTTGGTAACCGGGACCTCGGCGGTCGGGATCAGGAAGTACGTCCCATTCTCCACCCTGAAGAGCTCTTCCTCGAACTTGGGAAGCTGGCCGGTAGCTGTCATGCTGGTGCGGTTGACCATGAACGGCGGCAGAACCTCGGTGTAACCGTGCTCCGTCGTGTGGAGGTCCAGCATGAAATTGATGAGCGCTCGTTCGAGACGGGCGCCCAGGCCTTTATAAAGAGCAAAACGGGCGCCCGTGATCTTGGCGGCCCGGTCAAAGTCGATGATATCGAGATATTCCGCGATGTCCCAGTGGGGCTTGGCCGCAAAAGGAAGCGGCGTGGGTTCCGTCCCCTCCCGCGACCAACGTTTGACCTCGACGTTTCCCGTCTCGTCGCTACCCTCAGGAACGCTGCTATGAGGAATGTTGGGGATGTTCAGCAGGATGGAACGCTGCGCTTCTTCGGTTTCGCGAATTGCCGATTCCAAGGTGGAAATCGCGTCGCCCGCCGAGCGCATCTCAGCAACCTTGTCTTCGGCCGTCTGGCCCGCCTTCTTCAGCCTGCCGATCTCTTCGGAGACCTCGTTCCGCCTGCGGCGCAAGGTCTCCACCTCCTGCTGGGCCCTTCGCCGTTTGTCGTCCAGCGCGAGGAACTCGCTGAGGTCGAGCTTGATGCCACGCCTGCCGATGCCACGCTGCACAGCATCCGGGTGTTCTCTAACGAACCGCAAATCGAGCATAAGAAGGTAACACGCTCCCTGGGAGATGTCAATAGCTTTTCTTTACGATCCTCGTCTCAAGCGCTTTGATCGTGATCCTAATGGCCTCTTTATTGGGATACTCTGGTTCCACTTCGTTGTAAAGAGCAAGGGCTTCCTTGAGGCTCCCCTCCGCTTCAAGGCATTGGGCAAGAGAGAACTTGGCCTTGATCGCGATCTCCTTGTCCTTGCTCACGGCAAGGGATTTGCGGTAAAACGCCTCGGCTTCGTCGATTTTACCACGCGAATAGGACGTTGTGCCAAGGCGGTAGAAGGCGATGTCCGCGCGGTTTCCCCTCGGGAATTCCCTTACCTGTGTGAGCCATGTCTCCTGCGCTTCAGCGATCCGTCCGACACGAAAGAGATTGTCGGCAAGGCTGTACAGCCCCCGCTCCCGGACCTCTTTGTCGGAATACAGCGATGCCTTGCGATACTCCTCGATCGCGCGGGGGTAGTCATTGTAGCCGAGCTCATAGATCTCGGCAATATAGAACTGCGCGGCAGGTGCCATATCGCGGTGGGGGTACTTCTTCAGGAGCAGCCGGAAGGTCTCAAGGGCCTTGTCCGTTTCGCCGAGATAGAGGAACTGCGTAACTCCCACCCAATAGAGGGCGTTATCCGCATAGGAGCTGTGGGGATGCTCCTTGACCAGATTGATATACATTGAGACGGCCGCCTGGTAGTCCCCGGCATACCAGCGCTTGGTAGCCGCTTCGTACTCTGTGGCCGCCTGCTTGTCGAATAACTCGCATCCGCCAAGGACAAGGCACAACGCAAGGACAGCGATCAGTCGGCGCACCATGCTATGCGTTCCCTGAGAGCGGTGGTTCGGCCGGCTCCTTATCCGATGCAACATCCCGTTCATCGTCCCGTTCCACGACCTTGGCAAGGCTGACTACTGTGTCGCCGCTTTCTGTCTCGAGCAGGCGGACGCCTTGCGTGTTCCTACCCTGGACCGAGATATCCTTTGCCCGCGTACGCAGGATCTTGCCGTCCTTGGTGATCAGAAGGATCTCGTCGTCCTCGGACACTTGGGACATGCCGACGACCCGGCCGTTCTTTTCTGTCGTCTTAATCGTGATGATCCCCTTGCCGCCGCGCGACTGGCTTCGGTAATCCTCGAGCGAGCTCCGCTTGCCAAATCCGTTCTCCGTCACGGTCAGGATCGTCGAATCATCACGCACGATCTCCATGCCCACGACCTCGTTGCCTTCATCGAGCCGGACGCCAATGACACCCTTTCCCGTGCGCCCGATCTCCCGCACGTCGCTCTCGTTGAACCGGATCGAGAGCCCATCCTTCGTCCCGAGGAAGACGTCGCGGTTTCCATCGGTCACTTCTGCGGCGATCAGTTCGTCGCTCTCTTCCAATGTGATGGCGATGATGCCTGAGGGACGCGGATGACTGTAGGCCTCGAGCTCCGTCTTCTTGACGATACCCTGCTTCGTGGCCATGAGGATGAAGTGGTCCGGAGTGAACTCCCGCATGGGAAGCGCGGCGGTCACCCTCTCGTCCGCGTGTAGCTGGAGCAGGTTCACGATGGCCTTGCCTTTCGACTGTCTGCCTGCCTCAGGGATCTGATGGACCTTTAGCCAGTAAACCCGTCCTTTGTTCGTGAAGAACAGGATATAGCTGTGCATCGTGGCCATGAAGAGCCGGCGGACAAAGTCTTCCTCGCGCGTTTCCATGCCGATCTTGCCCTTTCCGCCCCGGCGCTGGGCGCGGTAGAGCTTGAGCGGATTGCGCTTGATATAGCCCGCGTTCGAGATGGTGATCACCATCTCCTCGTCCTTGATCAGGTCCTCAATGCCGATCTCCGTTGTCGCGGCAACGATCTCGGTCCTGCGAGGGTCGCCGTACTCGGCCTTGAGGGCAAGGAGCTCTTCCTTGATGATCTGCATGACGAGGGCGTCGGATGCAAGAATGGCATTCAGGCGTGCAATCTCCTTGAGCGTCTCCTCGTATTCGGCGATGATCTTATCGCGTTCAAGCCCAGTGAGACGCTGGAGCCGCATCTCCAGGATCGCTACCGCCTGGATCTCCGTGAGCGTGAAGTTCGCTATGAGCCCTGCTTTGGCCGCTTCGGGGTTCGCCGCAGCCTTGATCAACGAGATAACGGCGTCGATGTTCTCGATCGCGGTCTTGAGGCCGAGCAAGATGTGGGCGCGCTCCTCGGCCTTTCGGAGATCGAACTTCGTCCTCCGAATCACCACTTCCTTGCGATGCTGGATGAAGTTGGACAGAAGCTTGCGAAGGTTCAGGATCCGGGGCTGGTTGTTCACGAGAGCGAGCATGATGACGCCAAAGGTGGCCTGAAGGTCGGTATGCTTGTACAGCTGGTTCAGGACGACGTTCGAGATCTCGCCCCTCTTGAGCTCGATCACGATGCGCATGCCCTGGCGGTCCGATTCGTCGCGGATCTCGGAGATGCCTGTTATCTTCTTCTCCTGCACAAGCTCGGCGGTCCTTTCCAGAAGGCGCCGCTTGTTCACCTGATAGGGAAGCTCCGTGACAATGATGCACTCGCGGTCGCCCTTCATCTCCTCGATGACCGCACGGGCGCGCATTTGGATGATACCTCGGCCGGTGGTGTACGCCTGGCGGATGCCTTCGTAGCCATGGATAAACCCGGCTGTGGGGAAATCAGGACCTTTGACGGCGGTCATGAGGTCCGGGACCGTGACCTCCGGATTGTCCACCATCATCACCAGGCCGTCGACGACCTCGCCGAGATTATGCGGCGGGATGTTGGTGGCCATTCCAACGGCAATGCCGGCCGAGCCGTTGATCAGAAGGTTCGGAACGCGCGTCGGCAGAACGGCGGGTTCGACGGTAGTGTCGTCGAAGTTCGGAACGAACTCCACCGTCTCCTTGTCGATGTCGGCGAGCATCTCTTCGGCAAGCTTGGTGAGGCGCGCTTCCGTGTACCGGTATGCCGCCGCGGAATCACCGTCGACAGACCCGAAGTTGCCCTGGCCGTCCACGAGCGGATAGCGCATGTTGAAGTCCTGGGCCATGCGGACCATGGTGTCATAGACTGCGCTGTCACCGTGGGGATGATATTTCTTGAGCACTTCGCCGACCACGCCCGCGCTCTTGGAATACTTCTTGTTGTGTATCAGCCCTTCGCGGAACATCGCGTAGAGAATCCGCCGGTGCACGGGCTTCAGCCCGTCGCGACCATCGGGCAGGGCACGGCCGACAATAACGCTCATCGAATAGTCGAGATAGGAGGTCTTCATCTCCTGCTCGATATTGACGAGGGATCTTATTTCCTGAGGGTCCATAATAGTATGTTGCTAGGCAGATCTCGTCCAGTTGGGGAGTTGTTCGCTAAATGTCGAGGTTCTTCACTTCGAGCGCGTGGCGCTGGATAAAAGCACGGCGCGGTTCGACCGCATCGCCCATCAGGATGTTGAAGATCTCATCCGCTTTTACCGAATCCTCGACGGTGACCTGGAGGAGCGTGCGTTTTTCGGGTGTCATGGTCGTTTCCCAGAGCTGTTCGGGGTTCATTTCCCCAAGGCCCTTGTATCGCTGGATAGAGAGGCCTTTCTTTCCGAGTTCAAGGACATGATGAACGATTTTGCCCGTATCGCTGAAGCTTCGCTCCTCCCCCTTTTCGCGGATGCGGTAGGGAGGCCCGTCGAGACCAAGGACCGCCGGAGAGAGACTCTGGAGCTCGCGGAACTCTGGTGTCGTAATGAAATTCTCGTCGACACCTATGCTGGAGTGGATCCCGTCCCATGTTGTATCCACTCGAAGCCGAAGGGCGTCATGCTCCTCGTCTTTCTCGATGGACCAGGTAAAGACGGTCTTTGAATGATGCGCGGAGATATACTGCCCGATTGATGCCGCGAGGGTCTTCATGCTCCCCTCTTCCTTCAGCATGGCCTTGTTCAGACCCCGTTCGAGCAGGAGCACCCGCAGGACGACCGTATCCTGCCGCTTACGTTTGAACTTGTCGAGGTTTTTCTCGAACTGGACTAGCCTCTTCAGTACGGTCGTGAGGCGTTCTCCTGCCAGCCAGACCGCCTGCTCGGAGGAATACAGTTCGACGTCCTCGGCGGCAAGATCGAGCAGGAAATCCTCCATGCGCGACTCATCCTTGACGTACCGTTCGGTCTTGCCGCGCTTGACCTTGAAGAGCGGCGGCTGTGCTATATAGAGATAACCGCGTTCGATGATCTGGGACATCTGGCGGTAAAAGAACGTCAGGAGCAAGGTACGGATGTGTGCCCCGTCAACGTCCGCGTCGGTCATGATGATGATCTTGTGATAGCGCAACTTCGCGATATCGAACTCCTCGGGACCGATGCCCGTGCCCAACGCGGTGATGAGGACTTTGATCTCGTCACTTGACAGCATCTTGTCAAAGCGGGCCTTCTCGACATTCAGAATCTTACCCTTGAGCGGGAGGATCGCCTGGTTCTTTCGGTCCCTTCCCTGCTTGGCCGAACCTCCGGCGGAGTCTCCTTCGACGATGAAGAGCTCGGAGAACGCGGGGTCCTTCTCCTGGCAGTCGGCGAGCTTTCCGGGAAGCGACGTTGAGTCCAGGACACCTTTCCGTCTCGTGAGTTCTCGGGCCTTGCGAGCCGCTTCCCGAGCGCGCGCAGCGTTCAGTGCTTTTTCTGCGACACGTCGTGCAATGACGGGGTTCTCTTCCAGGTACGCACCAAGCGTTTCATTCACCATGGCCTCGACAAAACCCTTCACCTCGCTGTTGCCGAGCTTCGTCTTGGTTTGGCCTTCGAACTGAGGATTGGCGAGGCGAACGCTCACGACCGCGGTAAGGCCTTCGCGGACGTCCTCTCCAGAAAGCGCCTCATCGGTGCTCTTGAGCAGGCCGCTGGAGACAGCATACGAGTTCAGACTGCGCGTCAAGGCGGACTTGAACCCGGCAAGATGCGTTCCGCCTTCATGGGTATTGATATTGTTCGCGAAGGAAAATACCTGTTCGATGTAGCTGTCGTTGTACTGGAGGGCGATCTCGACGAAAAGCCCTTCGCGTTCACGCGTGAGGTCGATGGGCTTCGGGTGGAGCACCGTCTTGTTCTTGTTCAGGTGTTCGATGAACGATGAGATTCCGCCTTCATAGAGAAAGGTCTGCTTCTTGCCTGTTCGTTCGTCCTGGATCGAGATTTTCAAACCGCGGTTCAGAAAGGCGAGTTCGCGAAGACGCTGGGAGAGAATGTCAAAACTGTATTCGCGGTCCTCGAAAATCTGATAATCCGGTTTGAACGTTATCTTCGTGCCGGTCGCTGTCGTGGTTCCTGTTACCGTGAGGGGAGCCTGGGGCGTACCACGCTCGTATCGCTGCTGGAACACCTGCCCCTGTTGCTTAATCTCCAGGTCCAGCCATTCCGACAGGGCATTCACTACCGAAACGCCGACGCCGTGCAGGCCCCCGGATACTTTATAGACCTCTCCGTCGAACTTGCCGCCAGCGTGAAGGACGGTAAGTGCAACCTCTGCGGCTGAACGTTTTTGGATGCTATGCATCGCCGTAGGGATGCCGCGTCCGTCATCGATGACGGTTATGCTATTGTCAACGTGAATGAAGACCTCGATGTTCTTGCAGAAGCCGGCGAGAGCCTCATCAACGCTGTTATCGACGAGCTCGTAGACGAGATGATGCAGTCCGGCACTGCCGGTACTGCCAATGTACATGGCGGGACGCTTGCGGACGGCCTCAAGCCCTTCTAGGACCTTTATGCTGTCTGCGGTATATTCCATTCACTCCTCATAAAAAGAGGGATTCCACCGCAAGTGTAAGCGGGCAATCCCTCCCAGCAGGTGCGACCGTGCGCTCCGGGAAGCAAGGCATAGCACCATCTAGACGCGCATGGGCATCACGACGCAACGATAAGTCTCATTCCCCTCTTCGGTGATAAGGCAGGGGCTCAGGGAATCATTGAGCTCCAAGGATATCGTGGGCCTGTCCATCGCCGAAAGCGCGTCGAGAAGATAACGCGAATTGAACCCGATCGTTAGCCCTTCGCCTGCGTATTCGATAGACAGCTCTTCGTTCGCCTCGCCGACCTCGGGATTGTTGGTCGAGAGGATAAGCGATTTCTTTTCCAGCTGGAGCTTAACAGCATTCGTCTTGTCCTTGGCGAGAATCGATACGCGTTTCACTGCATGGGTGAACAGGTCGCGGGGAACGGATATCTTCTTCGTGTTCTTCGCGGGAATGACCTGCTGATAGTTTGGATAATTGCCGTCGATCAACTTCGAGACCATGACCAGTCCGTCCCGCTTGAAGAGCGCATGATTCTTGCTGAATCCGACCTGGAAACCCTCTTGGGATGCGTCCTCCTCAAGCAGGCGACGAAGCTCCATCATGGCTTTTTTAGGAACGATAACGCTCTCTTCCTTGTGTTTCGCTTCAACCGTGCGATCGATCAGGGAAAGCCGATGACCATCGGTCCCGACCATCCTGATATTCAAACCAGCTTTTCCGGGTGCAAGGTGGACATAGAGACCGTTTAATACATAACGCGCGTCGTTCTCACCAGCTGCATAAAGAGTCTTCTTGATCATGTCCCGAAGCGTGTCGCCGGCAATTGTGATCATGCCCTCTTCAACGATATCGGGCAGCGATGGATATTCCTCTTTCGGGAGCCCGACTAGTTTGAATTGCGAGTGTCCTGAAATGATCCTGACAGCGTTATTTTCCTCAAGGCGGACCTGTACATCCTCTTCGGGAAGCTCGCGAACGATCTCGTACATCTTCTTTGCAGACACGGCAACGGAGCCCGATTTCTCCACTTCTGCTGCATACCGTCCACGTAGCCCGATTTCGAGGTCTGTAGCGACAATTTCTATTCCCTTGCTGTCCGCCGTCAGGAGCATGTTGGACAGAATGGGCATGGTATTCTTCTTATCCACAACGCCTTGGATGCGCTGAAGACCTTTAAGAATTTCCTCTTTTTTTATCCGAAGTTTCATGCACCACGCCTCCTCGGAAATTTTGTGAATATTATCAGAATATTCAGCAAATAGCAATACAATTCGAGCACAGAATTGGCTTAAGTATCAAGATCTTAACTGCTTTGTCAGAGATTCGATCCGTGCCTTAAGCTCGGGGTCTTTTTCCTTCTTTTCCTCGATTACCTTGCAGGCATGGATCACGGTACTATGATCCTTCCCACCGAAAAAGTGGCCCGTTTCAGGAAGCGAAGAGCCTGTAAGGGTTCGGCAAAGATACATTGCCACTTGGCGGGGCAAGACGACGTTCTTTGTTCTTCTTTTCGACTTTAGGTCCGTCGGTTTCACGCCGAATGATTGAGCAACCACCTTTTGAATAAGTTCGTTCGTAATTAGCTTGTCCCGTGTGTCAAAGAGATGACGAAGCTCGTTCTTCGCAAGATCGACGGTAATCTCTGTATTCGTCAGCGACGCAATGGCACCAAGCCGCATAAGACCGCCTTCCAGCTCGCGGATATTGTTCTTGAGCATACTTGCCAGATACTTTGCCACATCATCAGGCAGGCGAATGTTCTGCACTTCGGCCTTCCGTTTCAAAATAGCGATGCGCGTTTCTAGGTCAGGAGACTGAATATCTGCGATCAGTCCGGCCTCGAATCTTGACCGCAAGCGATCTTCAATGTCTGGGATGTCCTTTGGCTGTCGGTCGCTGGTCAGCACAATCTGTTTCTGTGCCTCATAGAGCGTATTGAATGTGTGGAAGAACTCTTCCTTGGTCCGCTCTTTTCCGGAAATGAACTGGATATCGTCAATAATCAGCAGATCCATGCCCCGGTATTTCTGGCGGAATTCTTCCATGATATGCCGGCTGATATGCGTGATGAGCTCGTTGGTGAACTGTTCAGAGGATACGTAGGCTACCCTTGCTCGCGGCGACTGGCTTTGGACATAATGTCCAATGGCATTAACCAGATGGGTCTTTCCGAGACCGACGCCGCTGTAAATAAAGAGAGGATTATAGGCACGCCCGGGCGCCTGAGCAACCGCCATAGCGGACGCATGAGCGAACTGATTACTTGGACCGACAACGAATGTATTGAAAGTATATTTCTTTTCAAGCAGGTTAAGCTTATCCTGACGATCTTGCTTCTTTTCATCCTTTTGAGGTCGTATCGATTTCTTCTGTTGCTCCTGTGGCGGTATGTGAAAATCGATCTCGATAGAATCTTTCTTCGTGACTTCCTTGATCACATCCGTCAGGATCGCCCAATGATGCTCCCGGATCCAGTCGCGGTGGAACTTGCTCGGAACCTCGATGATAATTCTTGTGCCATCGAAAGATACGAGACGTGACTGACCAAACCAGGTGTCGAATCCCTGTTTCGTCATTTTGCTTTCGATCAAGAACAGAACCTCTTCCCAAACCTTCGCTAAATCCATACGTTACCTCGAATTAGAAGCTCCCGGTTACAAACATACTTTTCCACAGCTGTTAATAACACAATAAACGCAAATAGATCAAAATCTTAAGATTATCCAAGGAGAAGAATAATCCGTTTTTTCTTGCCCTATAAATGCGGTCTTTTTAGATAATCGAGTAATAGTCACTAAGTAGCAAAAGCACACTTTTTGCCTTGGGCCTCTTAAGCGAAGAATGGACTATACCAAAAGCCCCTTCCTCTGGCAAGGCATTTTTCTTTGTCGCATGGATCGACGACGTGAACTGCCTTCCTGTTGGCTGGATCGTGTTCAAAAATTGCTTGACTTTGAAACTCTATGGTTTATAATTTAGAACAGATGTTTCATGACGCAATTGTGGCGATCTGATTCATTATGTCTTGTCGAGTTAAGGAGGAAAATAATATGTTGGCGGATGTAAAGTTCGATCAGTTTCTGGATGCAAAGGGTATGAGCTGCCCCTTGCCGATTCTCAAGACCAAAAAGACCGTTGAGACCATGGCAAGAGATCAAGTGCTGAAAGTGGAGACCACGGATCCGGGCTCGAAGAATGACATGGCGTCATGGGCGAAAAGGACGGGCAATGAGATCATGAAGGTAGAGGAAGCCAGCGGAACCTTTACCTTTTACATTAAGAAAACTTCATAAGGAGCATCTCGATGGCGAACAAGAAAATGACCATTATCGCCTCCAAGGGATCTTTGGACATGGCATATCCACCCCTGATTTTGGCGACTACTGCAGCAGCAATGGATGTCGATGTGACGATCTTCTTCACCTTCTATGGTCTCGAGATCATCAAGAAAGGGAATGCGGATAGTCTGAAGGTTTCGCCGCTCGGTAACCCAGCCATGCCAATGCCGGTTCCAATCCCTACCTTGGTATCTACGCTCCCGGGTATGGAGGTCATGGCGACTGCGATGATGAAATCCATGTTCAATAAACATGGTGTTGCATCCATTCAGACTCTTCTCGATATGGCTAAAGAAAGCGGAGTAAAGCTCATTGCTTGCCAGATGACCATGGATGTCATGGGTTATAAGCAGTCCGATATCATCGAAGGGGTGGAGTTCGCTGGTGCCGCTGCCTGGCTCGATGCCGCATCGGATGCAGGCATTAATCTGTTTATCTAAGGACGGGGAGCATCAGGGATTTCTGAGATGCCGGCGCCTTTTGGGGCGCCGGCTTTTTTGTTCCGTACTGGACTTTTGCCGGTGTTTGTGTTAAAAACCGCCATGCGCATACCTGACGATCTCAAGTTTGACGAAAAAGGGCTTATTCCAGCCGTGATCCAAGATGCCTCGACCGGCGAGGTTCTTATGGTCGCGTACATGAACGCAGAATCATTGAAACGGTCGGTGGAAAGCGGGCGTACATGGTTCTGGAGCCGTTCTCGCCAGACGTTCTGGCAGAAAGGAGAAACTTCCGGGAATGTGCAGCGAATCCGTGACATTCTCTACGACTGCGATCAGGATACGCTACTGATAAAGGTGGAGCAAACGGGCCCCGCTTGTCACACGGGATCGAGAACGTGTTTCTTTAGAAGCTTTTGGGCAAAAGGGGAATAACGTGGGCTCTGACCAGAACTGTCTTTTCTGTAGGATCATCGAGAAGAAGATTCCGGCGAAGATACTCTATGAGGACGGAAGGGCAGTCGCCTTTGAGGACATCAATCCACAGGCGCCGGTCCATATCCTTATTGTTCCCAAAACCCATCTGGCTGATATCCATAGTATGCAAAACGGAGATAGAGAAGATATCGGTCATCTCTTTCTTGTTGCTCAGATGCTCGCCGATCAGAAGGGCTTTCAGGAACGGGGATACCGCTTGGTGATGAACAACGGACGCGGTGCCGGTCAGACGGTGTTCCACGTACATGTCCATCTTCTTTCCGGACGTTCGTTCTCATGGCCGCCGGGATAACAAAGACTTGCCGCCTTTTCCCACACCAGCTTGTTAATAGCTCGGCAAACAAGGTGTGAATTGTCCAAAGCCCTCTCTTTCTAACAACTACCACCGCTCCGCAGCCGTAGGACCAGCAGGATATTAAAGCAGCTTTTTTCCCAGTCTTTTGAACTCTTATCGTTTCTTTTCACAAATCCACAGCGCTGATTATGACGACTACGATATTATTATATATATCTCTATAAATAATCATATGGCACTCCATTACGCTTTCTCTCCTCCTCATCATCGTCTCGGTACCACCCCAATACTCGCGTGATCAAGCGGAAATCATTTACACAGATTCGGGTTCGTGGTATAAAGAACGTCCTATGAAGAACATCGCAAACTTTCTTTTTGAAGCTGGCATGCTGAAGCGAACGCCCAGGAGCGGTTTTCAGTTTCTGGGCACAGGGGCAGAATCCGTAGCCGAGCATATCTTTCGAACGACCTATATCGGTTTTGTCCTTGGAAAGATAGCAGGGAACGTTTACACGGATCGGTTGGTCCAGATGTGTCTCTTTCATGATCTGCCAGAGGCGCGGACGGGCGATCTGAACTATGTGAACAAGAAATACGTGGAAGCGAACGAAGAGAAGGCTGTTCGGGACCTTGCGTCTACGCTTCCCTTCGGAGCGGACATTGAGGGTTTGATTCGGGAGTTTCGCGAGGAGAAGACGGTGGAGGCGCAACTTGCGCGGGACGCCGACCAACTCGAGATGATCCTGGCATTAAAGGAGTATAAGGACCTGGGGAATAAGTATGCCGATGAATGGCTTGAATTCTCTCTGAGGCGCCTTCAGACAACGGCGGCTAAGGAATTGGCAAGGGTAATCCTGGAAACGGACTCATCGTTGTGGTGGTTCAGCGACAAGGGAGACTGGTGGGTCCGCGGCGGTAAGTGAAGCAAGGCAGGAGTAGGCGTCATCGGTCGTGGATGAAGGGGTGACATCAATGTGATAAATGGTGATGCCCTTTTGAGTGTAATGCGTAAGCAGCGGAGAGGTGCGTGTCCTGAATATCTGAAGCTTTTGTGCTACGAGCTCCCTCCGATCGTCAGTGCGTTCGGTTCTATCTCCTCCGACGTTCTTTTGTAAGCGACAATAAACGGCGTCTGGTGAACAATCAAGGACAATAAGAGCCTTGATATCGGCCAGAGATGCGATGCTGCGGGCCTGGCCAGTGTGTCTCGGAATGCCATTGAGAATGAGAAGATCGGCCGAGCAAAATTGCGTTCTGTCAAGATAGCGTTCAATGATCTTTCGGGCAAGGGAGAAGTGTTCATTCTCAAGAAGAAGTCCGTCGTGAAGAACACCGCGAAGGAAGGTAAGATCATGGGAAGAATAGGAAGAATTGGGGCATGGTGTTTGTTGTACGATTGAGCGGAGTTCGAAGCCGAAATCAAGATGGTGAGCCTTGCGGGAAAAGAGTCCACGTGAGGCGATGACATCACCAAGGGGGCTTTTGCCGACGCCTGTGGGGCCAAGGAGAAGCACAGAGGGAACGGGGAAGGAAAGAGTGTTTTGCATGGTTAGAGAGTTCAGCTATTCTTTGTCATGTGTGCAGGGAAAGATAGCGGCGAAAACTTTGAAAGCTCTCTCGTGATGCGATTGTAAGTTCGTTCAGAGGAATGGCCTCGGGAAGGAACCAGCCAATCTCTTCACATTTGTGCGGCTCGAGGATGGAAGCTGTCCCGGAAACTATGCGACAGAGAAATGTGGGGGATACCCAGTGCTGGCGTTCCTGAGGGATGATGTGGTCCACTACGTCGAGAAGACGTTCAACGGATATCTGAAAGCCGTACTCCTCGCGGATCTCTCTGATAAGAGCGTCGGCAAGACGCTCGCCAAACTCAACGGCGCCTCCGGGGAACTCCCATTTATGCTTCTCATTGCGTGCGTTCTCGCCGCGTTTGGCGAGGAACAGTCTGCCCTTATCGTCGATGATGACTGCGCCTGCTCCGACACCGATGTAGTCAATTCCTTTCCGCATGGCGGTATATTACCGGGAAGAGTTGGGAGAGTCCATAGGTACCTTGTCCTGCCACAGAAAGCAGGAGAGGATTTGGCGTGAAGCAGAGTGAAGGAAAGAAATGGCATCTTTATGTTTTGCAGTGCGATGATGGCACATACTACACGGGGATAACGACAGATGTGACACGGCGAGTGGAGATGCATAACAGGGCAACGGCGGCGAAGTATACGCGCGGCAGACGACCAGTAAGGCTTGTGTACGAAGAGGTGGTTGGGAGCAGATCAGAGGCGCTGAAGAAGGAAGCGGCGTTCAAAAAACACGCGAGGGTCATGAAAATAGCACTGATGAGGAAACCAGAATCAGATGATTGTTGAAAAGTACGGGTAGGAATTTCCGTTCACGAATCGGCTTGTTTAGCTTGATCACGAGAAAATCGCACCGTTGTCGAAAAGCGTAAGAGCTTCGATACCTGATAATAGATATTGAGTGGGATGAAATTGCATTTGAACGCCGCATGTCAGGGTTAACGTATATCAGTCTGCCGCAAAATTGGCTTAAGAGTGGGACTTAAATGGGGCTGGCCGCACGTTTCCTTACGGCAGAAATGATCCTGTTATCTTTCCTTCTAGGAGATGGACAGGGTTCCGGCTCAGCGAGGGGGAGGAATCGGTCATTTGTGGGAGAATCGCGAGTCAGCCGGATTGGCATCCGGCTGACGTCGAACATTGTGGTCCGGATTGGCCGCGGCGTGCTCTAGGATCTTAAAAAGGATTTCCGCCCCGTCTTTCTTGCCGAGGGATATTGCCACCTCTTCAGCGGTAAAGGACCTGTGGGGGTTCTTCTTG
>JBAIYC010000230.1:0-4655 GCA_037916085.1 Nitrospirota bacterium
GAAGCTGACCGGCCAGACACCTTCCGCCTACAGAAGCCTGCCCCGAGACTGATTTTCCTGCCAAGAAACATAAGAAGCCGAGAGCAGACTTTAAAAAACTGAGACAGCAATAATCAGTCTCCACTGAGCCATCCTCTAACAGGTTGCTGAAAAGTCCTGTTTCGTCATTGCGAGGAGCGATTTTCGCGACGCGGCAATCTCGTAGTGCCCTGAAATTCCTGACTACGAGTTTCGCAGTTTATCCCGAGCGAACCAAATACGAGATTGCTTCGCTGCGCTCGCAATGACAAGCGAGGGGCCTGCTCGCAAAGACGGATAAGAGACTTTTTCAGTGACCTCCCAAGCAGCCCAACTCGTCGTCTTCCCGGGTTTGCCCATCCGATCGTCCTCGACAGAACTTTCAACAAACTGACCTCAAGCTCCTTCCGCCTAAATAAGCCTGTCCCAAAAGTCATTTTTTTAACCAAAAAAGCATAAGAAGCCGAGCGCACGTCATGAAAAGCCGAGACAGGACCCGTCGGTCTCTGTTAGCGTTATGCCATCGCGGACATTCCCGATCTCAGGAGTGCTTCTGACCTTTTTCCAGATTGGAGATATTTCTTAGCAACTACATCTGATAATTCCGCAGCGCGAGCGATTTCTCAATACCGATGATGTCGTCATTCCGCAGCCCATGAAAAGGAGGAAACTCGGGGGATGGGCTCGAACCGGAAGATCTGGAAGTGGGCAAGTGTCCTTGTGGCCAGGACGTCATGCGGCTCCATGCGTGGCTACCTGCTGCTGCTCCTCTTCACTCTGTTCCTGGCCACAACCCGCGATTCGATTGCGGCGGAGGCCATGTGCTCGCAGTTCGGCGGGGTCGTTGACGGCAGCAACCCGGCCACCTACGCAGCAATACAAAATGCCTCCACCTTCGGGATCGACATGGACTGCACGATCAAGAACTTCCCGCTGTCCGTGGGCGGATTCCCGGTCACCACTATCAACTTCCACTTTCCGAAGCAGCAATCCTACAACATCTATTTCCTGAACGTCTACTACGACGGGCACATCGCGTGCGCTGACCCGACGCACTCGACCTTCTGGATCTACTGGGCACCCAACAGTATCAACAGGATCCCGCATGCCTGTCAGTCCCACATGGCGCCCGTGGAGGCGGTACAGAAAAAGAACCCTCCGTCCCAGACGACCGCAACCATCGGCATGCCCTTCACTTACACGATCACGGCGCCTGCCCTCGGCACTATGGACCCATCGGGGTCCTTCCAGTATATACAGGGCGCCGATGATGCGACCGTCACGAACGTGGTCGTTACCGACGACCTCACGACGACCGGCGCCTCCCTTTCCTACGTGTCGAACACCGCCTACCTGGTCAATGCGGCCACCGGGGCCAGAACGGCGATAAACGGAGGCGTGCCGCTCAAGCTCGGAGCGAGCAGCACCTGGCTTGCCGGCCACCCGGCAGTTCAGTCCGATTCCACCAAGCATCTTGTGTTTTCGTATGAATATAATCCTTCCCTGGCATCGGTCCCGGCTGGCTACTACGTCGAAATAGACCTTACGGTCGTGCTTGACAACAGCCCGGCGAACAGGGCGCAGACGCAGTTTGCGAACACCGCGAACATGTGGTTCGGAAGGACGGTCAAGGGGACGGTCGCGCCGGACCTCCAGGCCCAACCCGGGACGACGCTGCCCATGACGATCGTTGAGCCGCACCTTACTGTCGCGAAAACCGTGAGTTACTTTTCACCGTCCGGCAAACCTGCCGCCAGCCCGGCGGCGGCAGGCGACGTTCTTCAATATACGATCACGCTGACCAACGACGGCAGCTCCACCGCCTACGACTCGGACGTCATCGACACGTTGCCGCCGAACATTGCGCTCGTCCCCGGCTCTGCCACTGCTCAGATCAACGGATCGCCGGTAGCCGGATTTATCGCGACCCCGGCGATGCTCTCCGGCGGCACGCTCGATTGGGGCAGCGCGAACGGCGACGGCAGCCTCAACATCCCCGTGAACGGGAAGCTTGTCCTGACCTTCCAGGCGAAGGTGCTGTCGATCGACGGCACACCGTTCGGCAACACCGCCTATACGGCATGGACATCGGTGTCAGGGAGTAGTTCCGGCGAGCGCACCGGGGCGGGCTGCCCGAACATCACCCAACCAAACAACTACTGTTCCGGACCTGCCACCGTCAGCGTTTCATCGCAGGACCCGACGGCCATTGCCAAATCGGTCGTCTACGACACCTGGATTAGCGGACAGAGCAATTCCACTGACTCGACGCTTCGCATAGGCGACACCGTCGTGTACAGCCTTGCCCTGACCCTCCGGTCCGGGACGACCCAGAACGTTGTGGTCACCGATACGCTTCCTGCCGGACTGTCCTATGACAGCCTGGTGTCCATCGCTCCAGCCTCGGGCGGAAACTTCACGTACACTGTTTCCTCTCAGCCGTCTCGGGGCGCAACCGGGACTGTGACCTGGAATCTCGGGAATGTCTCCCATGCGTCGGGCACCGTGACCGGAAACGATACCCTTACCATCCAGTACCGGGCAAAGGTCGTCAAGAACACACTTTCGCAGACGCCCGTGAAGCAGACGTTGACCAACAACGCGACAATGAGTTACTCGATCAACGGCGTTGCCGCGCCTCCCAAGACATCAGGTGCCTCGATAAATATATGGCAACCGGTGCTTGGTGTTTCGAAGAGCGCGGCTCTGGCGACCGGAGGCACCGTTGTGAGCGCAGGTGAAGTCATCACCTATACGGTAAACATCTCGAACACCGGGGCGTCTCCGGCCTATGATCCCGTGCTCACGGACACTTTGCCTGCGGGACTTCGTCAGAACGGGATCACGACCACCGGCATTTCGCTCATAAACACCGCTACGAATGCCGTGCTTGCCACGCTTCCCGTTCCTGCATCGCCGTACTTTTCCTATAACGCCGCCACGGGCGTCGTTACCTGGAACTTCGACACGGGCGTCGCCAATGCCTACGGCATCCCGCCCGGCGACACCCTCCAGGTCGTCTACCAGGTCAAGGCGGACAGCACCTTAGGCTCCGGGATCACCCTGGTCAATAACGCCATCGTCCAGAACTACTATTCTTTCGACAGCGTCGATGTGCCGTCCAACAGCGTGGTCCCCGACCGGCAGGTCTACGGGCCGACCGGCACCGCGACCGTCCAGCTGAGCACAGCTTCCGGGCTCTCTGCTCCGCTTTCGAAGCGGGCCCTGGTGTCCAGTGCCGCGATCGGCCAGCCCTTCACCTATCGTATCTCGGTCCCCGCTCGTCCTGCGTCGACGGCACTATATAATGTTCAGGTCCTTGATGACATAAGTCTTGCGACGACCGGCGTGTCCCTTACCTATGTGGGCTCCGCAGCACAGCTTGCGTCAGGAGCCAAGTCCTGGGCAACCCTTGCCAATTCCGGAACCCCCACGAATCTCGTCCTGGCCGATACGTCAAACGGACTGTATGTTCCCGCCGGCGACCAGCTTATCGTCGACATCACCGTGGTGCTGGCGAACGACACGACGAACAACACGGTCGGCAAACAGTTCTCGAACACGGCAAACTACACCTATAACAGGGTGAGCGGCGACGCTACCAGCGGCGCTTCCGGCGCCCCCGGATCCAGTTCCCCGGTGACCATCGCGGGCCCCAACCTGACCCTGACGAAGAGCGGCCCGGGCACCATGAGCGCCGGCACGCCGGGGACCTTCACGCTGAACATCCAGAATATCGGATCCGCCTCTGCATGGAATGCGACCATAACTGACGTCCTCCCGAACGTGACTCAGCCGGCGAAGGGCGGCATGTGCGGCCAGGTCCCCGCAAACATCACTGCGCGCGTCTATCAGTCAGACGGAGTCACGCCGGTCTCTTCGACGTTGGTGAACGGCACGGACTTTACCGCTTCCTTCACGGGCCTCGCGGGGACGCCGGCCTGCACGCTGACGATCTCCCTGAGATCGACGGCGGCAACGGCCATTGCCCCCACAAACCGGCTGATCATCACGTATCAAGCTTCTCTCGACCAGGGCACGGCAGGGGGCATTGCCCTCACCAACGTTGCGGGCGCAACGAGTTACCAGAGCGCCGACCCCTCGGCCCCGGGCGCAACGGGCAACGTGCATACCACCACGAACACCTTGACGAACGGCACGCCGGGGATCCTGGACTTCCAGGACGCCTTCACGGTGAACACGCAGTCGACCGTCCTTACCTTCACCAAGACCGTCTTCGATGCGACCTCCGGCCAGTCCGGCGTCACCGCACGGCCTGGCGACACGCTCAAATATACGCTGACGCTCCAGAATACCGGCGGACTGGCAGCATCAGGTCTTTCGATCACCGACGAGCTTGACAAGTTGAACCTGTCCGCCATGTTCGTTCCCGGAAGCCTGACGCTCACGACGGTCCCGGCTGGCGCCAACGTCTCACAGACATCCGCGACGGGCGGTGCGAAAGGCACCGGTCTCGTGAGCATAGGCAACCTTGCTATCGACGCACAGGGTGGGGCGAACGACAAACTGGTGATCGAGTTCACGGTGAGGCTCCTGCCGGTGATCAAGAACGGGACGAAGGTCCTCAACCAGGGACAGATCGGCTCTTCCACGCTGCCTTCTCTCTTGAGCAACGA
>JBAIYC010000231.1:0-3035 GCA_037916085.1 Nitrospirota bacterium
GGGCATAGTCCGTCGCCTGCGCCTGCAGCGTGTATGTTCCCGCCGGCAGTTCCTTGAGTTCATATCTTCCTGAGCTATCCGTCAGGACAGCCGCAACACGCTCCCGTCCATCCATGAGCAAAGCAACCCTGGCCGTCGTCCTTCCGTTTCTGATCCTGCCACTGATGTTCCCGGTACCGCGGGGCTGCGCGATCTGGATCGTGCCCAGCGCAGTCGTTGCGCCCGGCTTGACCACGATCCCGGGAAAGGACACGGGGAAGGGGGCAGAGGACGACAGGACCGCGACGTCGTAGCTGCCGGGAGACAGGGAAATGCTGAACCTTCCTGTCTGTCTATCGGGCGACAGGCTTGCGACAACGGCTGCGCCGTTCTTGATCACCACGCGGACATCGGTAGACGCCGGGGACACGGTTCCCTCGATGTTTCCTTTCAGCTGCGATCGACAGGACAGGAGTACGATGATGACGGCCGCGATGGCGAAGATCCGGACAATGGAGTTCATATCACCTCCAGCATGGTGACCCAGTATAACACAGGATGCCAATCTCCGTCAGTTATCGGATAACTATGGTCCTCTATATTGTCTTGACAATGTCGTAAAGTTTGCTATAGTTATTGATATGCAGCTGACCAGGGAAGGTGACTACGGCATCCGCAGCGTCCTCTATCTCGCACGCCAACCTTACAAGAAGATCAGTTTCGTCACCGAGATCGCAGAAGAGTACAAGATCCCGCGAAGCTTTCTCGCGAAGATCCTCCAGAAACTGGTCAAGGCGAAGATTGTACGCTCCTATCGCGGCGTGAAGGGCGGGTTCTCCCTGGCCCGCCAAGCCAAGGATATCTCGGTGCTCGACGTGATGGAGGCCATAGAAGGCAAACTTGCCCTGAACCTCTGTCTCGTCGATAAGAAGAAGTGTGATTTCTCACGTCACTGCCCTGTCCACCAGGTCTGGGCACGTGCTCAGACGAAAGTCGCCGAAGTTCTTCAGAAGTCCAACTTCGAAGATATCGCTCGACAGAAGCCGTAGGGTTTCTGTCAGTCCTTCCAGCGTCCAGCAAATTCACCAGGGGAGAACGGAGTCCCATATCTACGTCAGCTGATGCCTTTGATGGCGTCGGGTGTGCTGCGCGGCTGTCTTCGTACGCTCGTAAGGCCTGATCGCCGGAAGGAGCGCCATAGTGCAGGTCCATGTTTCAGCTTGACTGAATGTACCCGGAGGGAGGTCTCTATGAACGAGTATGACTATGACCACCGTACGGTCCAGGGCTTCATTCTGTCATCGATCTTCTGGGGGGTCGTCGGAATCATCATCGGCCTCTGGATATCGATTCAGATGTGGAACGCAACATGGAACATCGCACCCTATTTCACCTTCGGACGCATGCGGGTCGTTCATACGAACGGGCTCGCCTTCGGGTTCGGCGTTGGTGCCATCTTCGGCATATCCTACTATATCCTGATGCGCCTTACGAAGCGCCCCTTGCTGTTCCCGAGGTTGGCGCGCGTCCAGCTGTATGTGTTCAATGCAGCTATCGCCCTGGCAGCCGTGAGCCTGTTCCTGGGCATGAACCAATCGCTCGAGTATGCTGAGCTCGAATGGCCGCTCGATATCGGTGTCGTCATCCTGTGGGTCATGTTCGCGGTGAATGTCTTCGGCACGGTCATCAAGCGGAAAGAAGAACAGATGTACATCTCGCTCTGGTACATCATCGCCACGGTGGTCGCTGTCGCGGTCCTCTATATCGTGAACAACCTGTCCATCCCTGCAGGCTGGAACAAGTCCTATCACCTCTTCGCCGGCGTGAACAGCGCCAACGTGGAGTGGTGGTACGGCCATAATGCCGTCGGTTTCGTCTTCACGACCCCGATCCTGGCCATGTTCTATTATTTCCTGCCGAAATCGACCGGGCTCCCGATCTACAGCCACCGGCTCTCCATCATCGCCTTCTGGTCGCTCGTCTTCGCCTACCTCTGGACCGGCGCGCATCACCTCGTCTATACCCCTCTCCCGGACTGGATCCAGACGCTGGCCATCGTATTCACCATCTTCCTGATCGCCCCGTCCTGGGGCTCGGTGGTGAACGGGTTCTACACGGTTGGCTCAGATTGGTCGAAGATGCAGACGAACTACCTCACGAAGTTCTTCATCTGGGGGATCACCTTCTATGGCCTCCAGACCGTCCAGGGACCGACCCAGGCGCTCCGGGTCGTCAGCCAGCTGATCCATTTCACCGACTGGGTGCCGGGCCATGTGCATATGGGGACCATGGGATGGGTGACCATGACCGCCGCAGCTTCGATCTACTACATCATTCCGAAGCTCTATAATACGGAGATCCACAGCATCAAGATCGCGAACACGCATTTCTGGTTCGTCCTGATCGGGCAGTTGATGTTCTCGGTCACCATGTGGATCACCGGCATCCAGCAGGGCGCGCTCTGGAAGGCTACGAACGCCGACGGCAGCCTGAAGTATACGTTCTATGAGACGCTGCTCCGCAACTATCCGTTCTGGCAGATGCGGACAGTGGCGGGGATCATATTCACCGTTGGGATGCTGTTCTTCATCTATAACATCGCCATGACGATCCGCAAGGGGAAAATGCTTGCGGCGTCCCGGGCATAGGGGGTGTGCGATGGCCGGCGATCTCTATAAGAAGCCTATTCTGTTCGCGGTTGCGGCTACCGTCGTGATCCTCGTGGGAACGGTTGTGACCATGTTCTTCCCCATGGTCCGCAAAGAGATGCATCCCCGGCTGGAGAATCTGAAGCCCTATACTGCGCTCCAGCTTGCGGGCAAGGACATCTATCAGCGCGAGGGATGCAATAATTGCCATACCCAGACCGTGCGACCGCTCAGGACCGAAGTGATGCGCTACGGCGAGTACTCCAAGGCCGGTGAGTTCGCTTTTGACCGCCCCTTCCTCTGGGGGTCCAAGCGGACCGGTCCCGACCTTGCGCGCATCGGCGGCAAGTATCCTGATGCATGGCACTACCGGCATCATGAGGACCCGCAGTCCATGTTCCCGAAGTC
>JBAIYC010000232.1:0-5039 GCA_037916085.1 Nitrospirota bacterium
CTCGAGAGCTATATAGAAGAAATCATGGGGCCTGAAGGCAAGCACTACTTCACGCTCATCGCAAGTCTCTTCCTCTTCATCCTCGTCTGCAACCTTCAGGGACTCATCCCGGGTTTCGATTCGCCGACGGCGAATATCAATACGACCCTGGCGCTCGCCTTGTGTTCCTTTGCTGCGACCCACTACATCGGCCTGCGCCGCCACGGCATCGGATATGTCAAGCATTTCATGGGCCCCATGTGGGGACTGGCTCCGCTCATGTTCCCCATCGAGGTGATCAGCCATTTCGCCCGCGTACTTTCGCTCACGTTCCGTCTCTTCGGCAACATGGTGGCGAAGCATAAGCTGCTTCTCGTGCTGGCGCTCCTGGCGCCCTACATCGCGCCGGTCCCGATCTTGGGGCTGGGCCTCCTGGTCGCCTTCGTGCAGGCCGGCGTGTTCACGCTCCTGACCATGCTCTACCTCACCGGCTCCATCGAGGAAGCGCACATCGGCGGCGGAGACCATCACTAACGTTCACTACCCCGGGCGGCGCAGTTCCTCCAGAGGAGGAGCAGCCCGGGAGGTCGTACACCGGTGATATCCGGTCAATATCTCACCAAGTCCTGAAGAAAGGAGTCGAAACCATGAAAAAGATCGTCATCCTGATGGTCCTGGCGGTCAGCATGATGCTGGTGGCTTCCGTTGCCTTCGCACAAGAGCACGCGGCTGCCGGCGGAGCCGACGCAGCAAAGCTGTCGTTCTTCGGCACCGTTGCCTTCGCGTCCGCGATCGGCATCGGCATCGCCGCCCTCGGTACGGGCATCGGCATGGGCCTGGGCATCGGCCGCGCCGTGGAAGGTATCGCCCGGAACCCCGAGGCGTCCGGCAAGATCATGACCACCATGATCGTTGGTCTGGCCCTCATCGAGTCGCTGGCCATCTACACCCTCGTCGTGGTGCTGATCCTGCTCTACGCGAAGCCCTTCGGCGTGTAATCCACTCCGAACAAGCGAACGCACAGAGGGCGGAACGAAAGTTCCGCCCTTTTCTTTTTTGGTCCTCTCCTATTCGAGCTTCTTTGCCACCTTCTTCTATGCCCGAAGAACACCCCGCTAAAGGTCCCGGAGTACCTGCTCGGCAGTCCGCAATCGGACTCCGGCATGTTCGTAGGACTGCTCCTTGCCTTGCCAAAAGCGCCTGCATCCCGTGAATCCAGGAGCGGGCGGTCCGCAGGGAGCGAACGGTCAGAATAATCCCTTCCTTGAGGATTGGAGCCCGGAGCTTCAGGGGCGACAACAGGGACGCGCACCCGCATATAGAAGGAGACACCCCTCCTGTTTCCTCCCGAACGGTCTTCCCATATTTTCCTTTATTCCTCCTCTTCAACTACGGTATAATGATTTCCCTTACGACATCCCGGCAACGAAGGAGCAAAGACCCTCATGAGTGTTCGCGTCCGCTTCGCCCCCAGCCCGACCGGAGCGCTCCATATCGGCGGCGTCCGCACGGCGCTCTTCAACTGGCTCTATGCCCGCCATCACAAGGGCGTCTTCATCCTGCGCATCGAGGACACGGACCAGGCGCGGTCCACCGACGAGTCCATCAGGATCATCATCGACGGCATGAAATGGCTCGGCATGGACTGGGACGAAGGGCCGTCCGTGATGCAGGACGGAGCGGTCAAAGGCTACCGCCAGACCGAGCGCATGGACATCTACCGTGAGTATGCCGAGCGGCTCCTGAAGGAAGGAAAGGCATACCGCTGCTACTGCTCTCCCGAGGAGTTGGACGCGCGGCGCAAGGAAGCGCTCGCAGCCGGACGTCCGCCCAAGTACGACCGGAAGTGCCTGAACCTCAAGGCGCCGGTCCCCGGACGGACGCCGGTGATCCGGTTCCTCTCCTCAGACGAGGGAACGACCATCGTCCGCGACCTGATCCGCGGCGCCGTATCCTTCGAGAACCGCCAGCTCGACGACCTCATCATCATGCGCTCCGACGGGTTCCCGACCTACAACTTCGCCGTGGTGGTGGACGACGTGACCATGAAGATCAGCCATGTCATCCGCGGCGACGACCATCTGAACAACACGCCTCGCCAGGTCCAGATCTACCGTGCCCTGGGCTACGAGCCGCCGGCTTTTGCGCACCTGCCCATGATCCTGGGCCCCGACAAGACGAAGCTCTCGAAGCGTCACGGCGCCACCGCCGTGACCGAGTACGTGGACCTGGGATTTCTGCCCGAAGCGCTCATGAATTATGTCGCCCGGCTCGGCTGGTCCCACGGCGACCAGGAGATATTCTCCGTCCAGGAGCTGATCGAGAAGTTCTCGCTCGAGAACGTGGGCAAGGCACCGTCTGTTTTCAATCAAGAGAAATGCATCTGGCTGAACCACCACTACATCCAACAGGCGGACCCGGCCCGGCTCGCGGGCCTTGTGCTCGAGCTCTTGAAGAAGGACGGCGTGGTGCAGGAGGGCAAGGAGCCCGACGGGGCGTGGATGCAGAAGCTCGTCAGGATCCTGACCGAGCGCAGCCATACGCTTGTCGAGATGAAGATCTCGGCGTTTCCCTTCATCCAGGATGCCATTACCGTGGATGAGAAGGCGAAAACCAAGCACCTGACGCCGGAAGTTGCGCCGCTTCTGTCCGAGCTCGCCGCAAAGCTCAAGACCGTCGAACCGCTTACCCACGACAATATCGAAAAGGTCTTCAGCGACATCGTGAACCCAAGGGGCCTGAAGCTCGGCAAGCTCGCCCAGCCCGTGCGCGTGGCGCTCACCGGAGGTACCGTGAGCCCCGGCATCTTCGACGTGATCGAGGTGATGGGAAGGGACAAGGTCGTCGCACGGATCGAAGCGGCTGTGAAAATGATAGGATGATAGCCCGCAAGACGATCTAACGGCAAGGGACGCGGATTTTCACTGATGAACGCAGATACGTCGGAACCGGAGGACGGACAGAAACCCTCCCGTCGCCTTGATCAGACGTTATCAGATCTGATCCGCGTCCAAAAACCTTTCTTTCCTTCCCTTCTCTGGTTATAATTTCTCATGTCCGAACTGATGCCCCTCGTCTTTGTCGGCCACGGCTCTCCCATGAACGTGGTCCAGCAGAACGACTTCACCCGGAGTCTTGCCGCCCTCGGGAAGAAGCTCCCCCGTCCCCGCTGCATCCTCTGCATCTCAGCCCACTGGGAGACAGAGGGCACCTTCGTGACCGGGGACGCACATCCGAAACAGATCTACGACTTCTACGGTTTCCCCGACGAGCTCTACGAGATCGCCTACAGCCCCCACGGATCCCAGCAGGATGCGAACCGCATTGCCGCCCTCGGCCAGAAGCTTCCCGTCGAGCTTAATTCGCAGTGGGGCATCGACCACGGCTCCTGGGCCGTGCTGAGGCACATCTATCCCAAGCATGACATCCCCGTCATCCAGCTGAGCCTGGACGCGACGAAGAGCGAAGAAGAGCACTTCAACCTTGCCCGCTTCCTTTCTCCGCTCCGCTCCGAATGGGTTTTGATCATCGGGAGCGGGAACGTCGTGCACAACCTGCGGCTCATGAGCTGGGAGCAATTCGGCGAGGAGCCATTCGGCTGGGCGAGGAAATTCGACGAACAGGTGAAGGAGGCGCTGGAGAAGAAGGACAATGACCTGCTGGTCCGGTACGATTCGCGGGACCGGGACGCCGGCCGGCTGTCCGTTCCCACGAACGAACATTATCTCCCTCTTCTTTACGTTGCATCGCTTCGCCAGGATACGGAGAAGGTCGAATTCATCCACGAAGGTTTCCAGCACCGCTCCGTGTCGATGCGGAGCTTCGTCATTAGTTGATCGGACAGGGCTCTTCCGCCGCGAATGGAAGTCAATCTCGCCCCTCTTGGTCCTTCCTTATCTCATAAGCACCCAACGTATAAGTCGTTTGCCTGTCTTTGCGAGCGAAGCGAAGCAAACTCGTAGTAAAGAACTTCAAGACACTACGAGATTGCTTCGTCGCAAGAAGCTCCTCGCAATGACAATCGAGGATTCTTTCAGCAGCCTCCCAAGGTCCGGCTTTTCATCCGTGCTTATCCGTGTTCATCCGTGGCCAAGTGATTCTTTCCTGTTTCCTGTAGCTATCCGTGTTCATCCGTGGTTACAATGTCTCTCATGCAGCAGATCATCTCCGCGAGCCGCCGCACCGACATTCCCGGCTTCTACAGCGACTGGCTCCTGAACCGCCTGTCAGCCGGTTTCTGCGAGGTCCTTCACCCCTTCACCAAGAAATGGTTCACCGTTTCTCTCACGCCCGAGGACGTCGGCACCATCGTCTTCTGGTCCAAGAACTACGGCCCGCTCCTTCCGAAGCTTGATGCTGTAGAGTGCACTACGAAGAACCTCTTCTTCCATTTCACCATCACGGGAAATACCGACCTGGAGCTTCGCGTACCTGACTTCCGCGATGCGGCCAGGGACTACCTGTATCTTGCGAAACGATATGCGCCCGACCATATTATCTGGCGTTTCGACCCCATCTGCATCACCGACAGGCTCTCCTTTGAGAAGCACGAGGAACGCTTCGCGGCCTGCGCCGAACTGCTGAAGGGCCATGCCTCGTCCTGCATCATCAGCTTCGCCCATCCCTACCGGAAGATGATGAACAACCTCAAGAAGCACACGACCCACTCGCTTGTGACCGTTTCGAACGAAGAACAGAGGGCCTACGCCGAACGGCTCGCGATCCGAGCTCGAAGATACGGCATCAGGCTTCTCGCCTGCTGCAATGACCATCTTCTCTCCGATGCTGTCGGCAAGGCGCGCTGTATCGACGGGACGCGGCTCTCGCTCCTCTTCGGAATGATGCTCGACACCCGTCCTGCCGCGTCGCGCAAGGAGTGCGGCTGTACAAAGAGCATCGACATAGGCGCGTACGATACGTGCGGACATGGCTGCGTCTACTGCTACGCGAACACGGACCAGGAGAAGGCCTCCCGCTCCCCGGCCGCGCATGATCCCTCAAGCCCGTCGCTCGCGACCCGCCCCGTCGTTGCCTGACCTTGGGATTATCTGACCGGGTCC
>JBAIYC010000233.1:0-14891 GCA_037916085.1 Nitrospirota bacterium
TTCTTCATGGACCCGCTCAAGAAAGTGGCGCCGGCGCTCAAGGAGATCGACTGGAACACGATCCGCGGAACGGGCGGGTCCACCACCAGCACGGTCGAGCGGACCTACGAGCGGGAGATCGTGGGCGGCGGCACGACCGCTGCGGCCGCAGGGTCCGCAGCGCAGCAGGACGCATCCCTCCCCTTTTCTTTCGTACGCGAGCGTGATATCCCGAGCCTCGCATTCCTCCTGAAGGACCGTTCTCCCCAGGATATGGCGATCGTCGCCAACTACCTCGACCCCGCGCTGGCAACGCGGCTCCTCGAAAGGTTCACCAAGGACCGGCAGGTCGAGGTCGCCCTGATTCTCAGCAAGGAGGAGATCGGCACGGACAAGGTGCCGGCCCTCGAAGAGCTGGTGAAGAACCGGCTCAGCTACGTCGTGGGTGGCGAGAACAAGCTCCTGACGATCCTCGATATGGCGAACGAGGACGTGCGCGACTCCATCGTCAAGAACCTGGAGAACAAGGACGCTGCTACGGCAACGAGGCTCAAACAGCGCATCAAGAGCCTGGAGACGATCATCCGCGATCTGCCGGCCCACGGCATCCAGGTTCTGTACCGCAACATCGACGCAACGCTCTTCGCGCAGGTCCTCAAATCGACGCCTGACGAGATCCAGCAGAAGGTCATTTCCTCGCTCAGCGCCGGCGCCGCCGAGCGGCTCAAGGAAGAGATGCAGCTCAGCCGAGAACTTTCCGCGCCGCGCCTGAAACGTGAGCGGCAGAACCTGATGGCCGTCGTACGTCGCCTGATCACCGAAGGCCTTGTGGAGGTTGAGAACAGCTAACATGAAGAAGATCGACAAAATGACCGTGATAGGACTCGTCGCGATCCTGCTGACGGTCCTCTATGTCCTGAACGCAGGAAAGATCCTGCACATGCTCTTCAATCCGCTCGCCCTGATCATCGTCTTCGGCGGAACGTTCAGCGCGACCCTGATCGCCTACCCCTGGCCCGTGATCAAGGAGATCGCCCCGTCGCTGCGCGTCCTCCTCTTCCCGAGCAAGCATTCCGAAGAGGACATGGAGGCCATGATCGCCCAGCTCTCTCAGCTTGCCGAGAAGGCACGCCGCGACGGCATCGAGAGCCTCCAGGCCGAGATGCCCAGGATCACCGACAAGTTCCTGCTGCACGGCGTACAGATGCTCGTGGACGGGCTGGAGCACGACGTGATCAAGGACAACCTGAGCCGCGAGATCTTCTACACGCGCCACAACCAGCAGAAGGTGTCCGGCTCGTTCCGGACCATGGCGACGGTGGCGCCCATCTTCGGGCTGCTCGGCACGCTGATGGGCATCGTTGACATGCTGCGGAACCTGACCAATCCCAGCAGCATGGGCGCAGCCATGTCCAATGCCGTCACTGCGACGTTCTACGGCATCTTCTCGGCGAACGTCTTCATCCCGATCGCGACGAAGCTCACGGACCACAGCGAGCGGGACATCATCAGCAAGGAGATGATCGCCGAAGGCGTCATGGCGATCCAGGAAGGCGACGTGCCGATGATCGTCAGGAAGAAGCTCACCGCCTTCATCATGGCGCACATGCGCCAGAAGTAGCTGTCCGCCGAACCGGCTTCGGGGCACCGAATGGCAGAGACCGCCGAAAAAAGAAAAGAGATCGGGAACATCTGGCTGATCATCTTCTCGGATATCACCACCAATCTCATGCTGTTCTTTCTCATGCTGTTCGCTATGACCCGCATGACCGCGGCGGACCGTCAGATGGTGGTTGCCGGCATGGAAAGCACGGTCGTGAACCGCGCGGCTCGCGAACAGGCCGAGCTCGAGCGCCAGGCGAAAAAGCAACGAGAGGAAGCCGCCATCAAGAGGCTTCAGCAGGCGGTGACCGAAGGTCAGCTTGCGGGGAAAGCTACCATCGCGGTCACTGACAAGACCGTCAAGATCGCGCTCAATCCCGAGTCCTTCTTCTCCATCGGCAGCGCCAAGCTCAATCCCGGCACCGTCTCGGTCCTCGAGAACCTCGTGGGACTCATCGAATCCTTCCCCAATGACATCATCATCGAGGGCCATACGGACCCGACGCCGGTCCGCGGGGGCGCCTACCGATCGAACTGGGAGCTGTCCGTTGCCCGGGCAGTCGGCGTCGTGAACTTCTTCACCGCTGCCGGTCTCGCCCCGAAGCAGCTGGTGGCGGCAGGATACGGCGAGTTCCACCCTGCCTACCCCAACGATACGGAAGCGGATCGCGCCCGGAACCGGCGCATCGAGATCACGCTGGTGCGCCAGCCCGGGGGGGCGCTGTGATCTCGGTCCTCAGGAAGTTCGTTCGGTACACCGAAGAGAACATGGAAGAGACGGAGCTCTGGATGCTGCCGTACAGCACCATGATGCTCACCCTTGTCATCCTGTTCATCATGTTCTATGCCTACTCCGCCTCCAATTCCGTCGAGTACGAGACCGCTCTCTCGGACCTGGCATCGACGAACCCGAACGATCCCCGCGTCAAACAGATGAAGCAGGAGATCGCGCTGGCGCAGAACATCCGGGACTTCATCGCCAAGAACGGCCTGTCCGACAAGATCCAGCTTGTGATGACACCCCACTCGATCAACCTCAAGATGGAGAGTCTGGCGCTCTTCGACAGCGGAAAGGCCGAGCTCAAACCGGACATCCTGTTCTTCCTGGACTACCTTTTCGATCAGCTTAAGCCCATGAGCAACATGGTGGTTGCTGAAGGCCATAGCGACAACGTGCCGATCCATACTCAACAGTACGAATCGAACTGGGAGCTGTCCGCGGCCCGCGCCTTCAGCGTGATCTATTTCTTCATCCATAAGGGGCTGCCCCCGGACCGGCTGGTCGCCCACGGGCTGGGCGAATATCGCCCTGTCGCACCGAACGACACGGAGGCAGGCCGGGCGAAGAACAGGCGCATCGAGATCTCCGTGATCAGAGGAGCCAGCGCGTGAAAAAGCTTGCACCCATGATATTGTTGTTCCTGCTCGGCATCGCCTCCGGCGTCGGAGCGATCACCTCCAAGCAGGTCGAACGGATCGACCAGCTCAAGAAGGAGGCGACCACGCTCCTTCGCCAGGGCAAGTTCGAGCAGGCCATGCCGCTGCTGAACGAAATCCTTGCCATCGACCCCCAGGACAAGACCGCCGAGCGGTACCGCACCCTGGCGCGGCAGCAGACGCTGGAGCCCTTCTGCAGGGAGGCCGCCGAGGCCTTCCAGAACGAGGACTACGCCAAGGCCATCGAGACTTGGGACAAGCTCCTCAAGATGAACCCAGAGGACCGGCGGTTCGCGAACCTGATCGAAACGACGAAGAACCTCATCACCGACAAGACAACGAGCGATATGTACGCGCGCGCCGAGAAGTTCGTGAAGGACGGCGACTACAAGTCGGCAGTCAACGAGCTCGAGAAGATCCTCGCGGTCCGGCCCTACGACCGCCAGGCCCGGAGCCTCCTCATCACCGCCAAGACCAACGTCACCGACGTCCGTACCAAGAAGCACTACGATCAGGCCGAGGCCTACATGAAGGAGAAGCAGTATGATCTCGCCATCGCTGAATGGAAGAAGGTCCTCGACATCGACGAAACGCAGGAGGCGGCATCCCGCTACATCGCCGCGGCGGTGAAGGAAAAGATGGGCGCGGTCTACGTCGAGTCGAAACAGGCCTACGAGCGCGGGGACTATATCACGTCGCGGGACTACTACAACAAGATCCTTGCCGACAACCCGACGGACATCGATGTGAAGACCATCATCTCCCGCCTCGACGATGTGGTCAAGGTGGCCCTCAAGATCGACGAGCAGAGCCAGGCCGGCGACATGATGCGGAAGGCCCTCGCGAACTACATTGCCGCGGACGGGAACCGCAAGGCATCCATGGCGGGCGCCTGGTATGCGTTCCAGCTGAACCCGTCATCGCTGACGATCGCGGTCAAGGGCTTCCTCGAGCTCAAGTACGCATCGATCCTGAGCACCATGGAAGCGCCGGTCGGTGACATGAACATCATCGACCAGTACCTCTTTGCCGCTCTGAACCACATCTACGAGGGCCGCTACGACCTTGCCATCCAGGAGTGCACGGTCGTCGTCGAGCTCCAGCCCAGGAACATCCTTGCCTGGAAGCGCCTCGGGTCGGCCTACTATGCCATCGGGAAGAAGGACAAGGCCCGCGAGACCTGGGAGCGGGCGCTCAAGATCGCTCCCGATGACGCAGAGCTGAAGCAGTTCATCAAGCAGATCAAATAGACGGACATCCTGGCCCTGCGCCAGGAAGACGGAAACCATGTATCACGGGAACCGCATGAAGAACAACCACACACGATCGCTTTGCGCACTTCTCCTGACGGCCGGGCTCTTCCTGCTCGCCTCGAACGCCCGTGCAGCACAAGACGAGGACTGCAACAAGTGCCACGAGGCCATGAGCAAGGGCCGGGTCCTGCACGCGGCAATGAAGAAAGGCTGCGCCGTCTGTCACGTCGCGCCCCATGCAGGGGGGACCAGCAAGGGTGTCCTGTCGCTCAAGTCCGAGCAGCCCGACCTGTGCTATGACTGCCACAGCAGGGCGCTCTTCCTCAGGCGCTACCAGCACAAGGCGGTGGTGACCGGCAAGTGCACGTCCTGTCACAACCCGCACTCTTCGAACAACAGCGACCTCCTCACCGTACCCATGCCGGACCTTTGCTTCAAATGCCATGACAAGGCCATGACGACGAAGAAGAACCTTCACTTCCCGGTCGCTGCGGCGCTTTGTTCGTTCTGCCACGACGCCCACAGCTCGGACACCGACGAGAAGCTCCTGACGTTCGCCATGCCGGAGCTCTGCTTCCGGTGTCACGACCGGGCGAGCATTGCGGACCGCGGGCAGATGCAGCACCAGCCGGTCGTCTCCGGCAAGTGCACGGCCTGCCACAATCCCCACGCACAGAACACCCGGGACCTCCTCGTGGCTGAATCTCCGGCGCTCTGCTTTTCCTGCCATCCCAAGAGCGCCTATACCGACGGCATCCTCCACGCTCCTGTCGAGGAGGGCAAATGCCTCGCCTGCCATGCTGCTCACCAGTCGAAGCGCGAGATGCTTCTCAAGACGGAGCAGCCCGTCCTCTGCTACGCCTGCCATGACAAAAACGGTTTTACCGGCGGTGCTCGCGTCCATAAGCCCGTCGCAAGCGGAAAATGCACAACCTGCCACCGGCCCCATGCGTCGAAGGCCAAGTATCTTCTGACCAAATCGACCCCCGGCCTCTGCTTCGAGTGTCACATGAAGGACGAACTTGTGGGCAGGGAGAAGCACGGGCCCTTCAAGATCGGCATGTGCAACAGCTGTCACACGTCGCACCAGAGCCAGATCCCCATGCTCCTGACCGCCAAATCCCCGGAGCTGTGCTTCACCTGCCACAGCACCGAGGACTTCAAGAACAAGTATGTGCACAAGCCGGTTGCCGAGGGCAAGTGCGAAGCCTGCCACAATACGCATACGTCGCCGTACAGAGGCCTGGCCCGGCTCGAGATCAACGAGGGCTGCAGGAAGTGCCATGAAAAGGTCGTCCGCGGTCCGCACCCCGTTGCGCCGCTGCCGCCCGACATCCGGATACGGTCCAAGGACCCCAAGGCATCGCATCCGCTCGAGAAAGTCGATGACCCGAGACGGCCGGGTCGTCAGCTCTCCTGCGTCAGCTGCCATAACCCGCATAGCTCCGACTGGAAAGGCCTGTTCCGCTACAAGGCCGATAAACCTTCGGACCTGTGCAAGTACTGCCACCAGTGACCCGGGGTAGCCCGCGGAGCAGCGGACGGAACCCCGCGATCTTACGCACATGCTGTGCATCAAACCGTATCAAGGAGGAAGGAACATGAAAGGGAAAGCAATAGTGCTGGCCGCGATCCTGCTGCTCTGCTCGTCCGTGGTGCTGGCGGACAACTTCGGCACGAAAAAGCGGATGCCGCGACCCGAGGAGTTCGGCAATGTGATCATCAACAACTACTCAACAAAGAACAACATTGCGCCCGTGGTGTTCAAACACTGGATCCATCGCGCGAAGTACACCTGCCGCGTCTGCCACGTGGACCTTGGCTTCGCGATGGAAGCGGGAGGAAGCGATATCAAGGAAGCGGACAACCGGAACCACCTCTACTGCGGCTCCTGCCATAACGGCAAGGATGCCTTCGGTCCCACCACGCGGGACAAGCTCGTGTCGGAGGTGCAGAACTGCGATCGCTGCCACTCCTACGGCAAGGACGTCAAGGGACAGAAGGATTTCAACGAGTACCTGAAGGGATATCCCCCGGCGCGGTTCGGCAACCGGGTCGACTGGATGAAGGCTGAGGAAAAGGGCCTGATCAAGCTCAAGGACGCGGTCGAGGGGATCTCCATCAAACGGCAGGACATCCCGCGGCCGAAGGACTTCGAAATCAAGTCAACGATCCTCGGCATGCCGGACATTATCTTCTCCCATAAGATTCACGCCGACATCAACGGCTGCGAGCTCTGCCACCCCGAGATCTTCGGCGCGAAGAAGGGCGTGACCAAGTACAACATGCAGGACATCTTCGCCGGGAAGTACTGCGGCGCCTGCCACTCCAAGGTCGCGTTCCCCTTCTACGACTGCCAGCTCTGCCATCTGAAAGAGGTCTATTGATCGGGCGGGCAGGGAGCGGGCCGGCATGCGACAGCCTACGGTGCCTTTGGCACGAACGCTCATCGCCTTGCTCCTTCTTCTGCTTGGCGTGGCAGGATGTGCGAACAACGGCAGCGAGACGGTTCGGGGTTCCGAGTTCGATGACATGTGGAGCATGCCAGCGCTTCCGCCTCCCGCGCAGTACGGAAACGTCCTGATCAGCAGACTGACCAGAAGCAGCACTCACCCGCCGGTGGTCTTTTCGCACTGGGTCCACCGGCGCTTCTTTACCTGCCGCGTCTGCCATTTCGAGCTGAACTTCGAGCTCAAGACAAACAAGACGGAGATCACCGAGGCCAAGATCAGAAAAGGTGAATACTGCGGGGCATGCCACAATACCAAGATCGCCTTCGGCATCAACGACAGCACGTGCAGGATCTGCCACAGCGGCAACCTGGCTGCGCCGGACGCCAGGTTCTCCGAACTGAAGGACTTCCCCAAGGCCCTCTACGGCGACAAGATCAACTGGGTCAAGGCCCTGAAGCGCGGGCTAATCAAGCCGCAGCAGAGCATCCTGGACGAGAACTACCAGTCGATCCCCTTCTCAGAAGGCCTCAAGCTCGACTCGGAGTGGGTCCTGGCAAAGACGCGGGCCGTCTTCCCTCACCAGAAACATATCGAATGGCTTGACTGCGCCGATTGTCATCCCGACATCTTCAACATCCAGAAGAAAGGGACAAAGCACTTCCGCATGGACAATATCAACCGCGGACTGTTCTGCGGTGTCTGCCATCTCACCGTCGCCTTCCCTGTCCAGGACTGCAAGCGCTGCCATCCCGACCTTCGCTAAGAGGCTCTCCCTTCCGAAGCACCCTCTGCCGATCACTATCGTATCTCGGCACGCTCGCTGCGCTTGAAGGCGAGGGAAGAGGCGCCGTGCCCGCACGGGCAACTCGAGCCGTTCGGAGGGAGAACCGAGGGAGGCGGGAAGGATGCGGCGATGCCACTCTGGGCCGTATGAAGAGGATGCCGACAGGAAGCGGTCCGGACCGCTATTGGAGGAGGCCCCACCGCTTCATTCGCCTGCGGAAGGCGTCGCGCGGCATCTTGAGAAGCTGTGCAGCACGCGTCTGGTTGCCTGCTGCCTTGTCCAGCGCCTTCTTGACCAATGCGTGCTCAACGTCCTCGATCGAGAGACCGGACTCGGGGATGTCGAGGCAATCCAGTGACACGGCCGGTTCCGAGCGAATCACCGACATGCTCTGCGATTCGAGCAGTTCCTGCGGAAGATGCTCCGGCATGATCTCGCTCTCGATCTCGAAGATCATGGAGCGCTCGATGACGTTCTTCAGTTCCCGAACATTCCCCGGCCAGGAATACCCCATCAGGAGTTCCTCCGCTTGCGGGGAGAGCCCCCGGACGGTCTTATGACACTCCCGATTGAAGTGCGCCATGAAGTGCGTGGCCAGCAGAACAACGTCCCGTCCCCGGTCCCGAAGCGGGGGCAGGAAGATCGGGACAACCTGGAGCCGATAGTAGAGGTCCTTGCGGAACTTCCCCTCGCCCATGGCCTTGGCGAGGTCCTGGTTCGTCGCCGAGATCAGCCGCACATCCACCTTGATGTCCTTGACGCCGCCGACCCTTCGGAAGGACCTCTCCTCAAGGATACGCAGCAGCTTGGCCTGCATGTTCTGGTCCATGTCGCCGATCTCGTCAAGGAACACCGTCCCGCCGTCGGCAAGCTCGAAGAGACCCTTCTTGGCGACTTTTGCATCGGTAAAGGCCCCCTTCTCGTGGCCCATGAGCTCCGTTTCCAGGAGCGTCACCGGCAGCGCAGCACAGTTGATTGCCATGAAAGGACGATCAGCCCGTGAACTGCTGTAGTGTATCGCTTTGGCCACCAGTTCTTTGCCCGTGCCGCTCTCTCCCTGGATCAGCACCGTCGTCGCGTCGCTTCGTGCGATCTTCAGGATAAGGTTCTTCACCTGTTGCATCTGTTCGGTTTCGCCGATGATGTCATCGACCCTGCCGCGAAGCTGCTTCACCTCGTTCCGCAGGGAGCCGGCCTCGAGCGCCTTCCGGATCACGAACGTGATCTCGTCAAGATTGAAGGGTTTACTCACGTAATCATAGGCGCCCAGCTTCATGGCCTTGACCGCCGTCTCCACGAGCCCGTAGGCCGTGATCATGATGACCATGAGGCCCCGCTCCTGGACACGGAGCTTTTCCAGCAATTCGAGCCCCGTCATCTCCGGCAGGCGGTTGTCGAGCAGGATGAGGTCGGGAACTTCCTCGTTGATGATCGCAAGCCCTCTTTCCGCCGAATCCGCGGTCAGGACCTCATAGCCCTCCTTCACGAGGTGCTGCTCCAAGGTCCACCGGATCAGCTTTTCGTCGTCCACAACCAAGATCTTCTGCGACATACGTTACGTGCTCCTTATTCCGCCGTCCTTCTGGTCGAAAGGCAGGTTAATGGTGAACACCGCGCCCTTTCCCACGGTGCTCTGTACGCTGATATCGCCCTTATGCTGTTCCACGATGCGCTGCGTGATGGACAGTCCCAATCCCGTGCCCTGCTGGCGTGTGGTGAAAAAGGGGCTGAAGATCCTGTTCAGGTTCTCGGGCGAGATCCCTTCTCCGCTGTCGGAGAGGATGATCTTGACGGAACCCGCGACGCCGTCGCCGGGCATCTCCTTCTGCGTCTCGACCGTGAACGTCCCGCCTCCCGGCATCGCCTTGACCGCGTTCAGCGCGATATTGAGCAGCGCCTGCTGCATCAGGTCGGGGTCCAGAACGAGCCAGGGCAGGCCCGCCGCGAGATTGCGCTCGGCCTTGATACCGCTCTTTGCGAACTGCGGTGACAGGAATTCCAGAAGTCTCCCGATCAGCTCGTTGAGATCCACCAGGGTCATCCGCGGCTCGGGAGGACGGGCGAAGGAGAGCAGGTTCCTCACCGCCTTGTCCATCCGCTCGACCTGGGAAAGCACCTCCTCGAGAACCGCGCGTTTCGGGTCTTCGGCGGGAATGTCCTTTTTCAGGACCTGGATCACGCCGGCGATGCCGGCCAGCGGGTTCTTGATCTCATGAGCGATGCCTGCCGCCATCTCGCCGATCGACGCGAGGCGGTCGGCCCGTTTCATCTGCTCGTAATGATATCGCTCCACCCGCCGCCTCGCCCGCTCCAGCTTCGACAGGAGCGAATTGAACGCCTCGCCCAGCCTGCCGATGTCATCGGAGGTCGTGATCTGCGCCCGCGCCTCGAGCCCCCGCTCAGCCTGTTCCATGGTGGCGATCAGCTGCTGGATGGGATTCGAGACAAAGTGCGACAGGAAGAGCGACAGGAAAACGGCCAGCGTCGCCGTGATCCCCAGGGCCCAGAGGATCATGGTCTTGCTGAGTTCGCCGACCTTCTCCTGCGTCTCGGCCATGGAGACATTGACGGAGAGGACGCCGTTCAGCTTCGCCTTCGTGCCGTGGCAGCGCATGCACTGCTCCGCGTTCTCGATGGGAAACAGCACGGTGAATATCCCCTCGTCGCGCCGTTTGATCGGATGCTTGAAGTTCCCCTCGAGGAACCACTTCTCCGTCGCGGCGTCCACCTTCCTTCCGACCTGCCAGCGCTTCGACGCCTTCAGGACGACGCCGTTGGGGCTGAAGATCCTCAGGTCCTGGATGTTATGGTAGGTCCCGACAGCTTCGAGGATATGCTGGACCTCCTTGCTTTTCCCGTCCAGCATGGCATTGGCGAGGCTTTTTTCGATCGTGTTCGCGATGATGAGGACGTTGTCCTCGAGGGCCGATTCCATCTGGCCGCGCTGGTATCCGATGTTGATCCACGTCCCGATGCCAATGATCACCGCGAGGATCGCGCAGACCGAGATGATGATCTTGCTCCGGAGGCTCGATATGAACCGTCTCACGCCGTTCTCACCTGCCCGACGAGTTCCCGCACGCTGCCGGCTCCCTCGTGCTCCAGGAACGCCCTGATCCCTTCGACTACCTCCAGGGTCGCCGCGGGGTTCACGAAGTTCCCCGTGCCGATGGCAACCGCTGACGCCCCTGCCAGGATGAACTCGAGAGCGTCCTCGGCCGTCAGAATGCCTCCCATCCCGATGATGGGGATCTTCACGGCCCGCGCGGCCTGCCAGACCATGCGAACCGCGACCGGACGGATCGCGGGCCCGGAAAGCCCCCCCGTGCAATTCGCGAGGCGCGGCCGCCTCGACCGGACATCAATGGCCATGCCGAGGAGCGTGTTAATGAGCGACAGCCCGTTACACCCCGCGCCCTCGGCAGCCCGGGCGAACTCCGTGATATCCGTCACATTGGGCGAGAGCTTGGCAATGACCGGCAGTCGCGTCGCTCTGCGCACCGCCGAGAGCAGTTCGGACGCGGCCTTCAGGTTGGTGCCGAAGACGATCCCGCCGGACTTTACGTTCGGGCAGGAGATGTTCACTTCGAGGCCGGCCACGCCGGGCGCGCCGTCGAGCTGTTCCGCTACAGCAACATAGTCATCGACACTGTACCCGAATATGTTCACGATGACCGCTGTGTCGAGCTTGCGGAGCGAAGGAAGTTTAGCGTTCAAAAAGACGTCGACGCCGGGGTTCTCGAGCCCGATGGCGTTCAGCATGCCCGACGGCGTCTCCCAGATGCGCGGCGGGGGGTTCCCGATGATCGGCCTGAGCGACACTCCCTTGACGATGATCCCGCCCAGCCGGTTCAGGTCGATGATGTCCCTGAACTCCTCGCCGTATCCGAAGGTCCCCGACGCGGTGAGCACGGGGTTTTTGAGCCGAATGCCGGCAAACTTCACGGAAAGATCAGGCTTCTTCCATGCGGATTTCGGATCGCGGATTTCGGCATTGGCCCTATTCTTCATTCCGCACTCCGCACTCCGCTTTCCGCAGTTGCAGTGACACAGGACCGCTCCAGGAAATTTCCCTGCTGTCGAACACCGGTCCTTCCTTGCAGACCCGCTTGTATCCCCCGGACGCGACAGGCACCGAGCAGCCCATACAGACGCCGAGGCCGCAGGCCATGCGCGCTTCCATCGATATATAGCAGGGAATGTTCCGGTCCGCCGCCAGCCTGCTCACCGCGGCAAGCATGGGATGGGGACCGCAAGCATAGATGACAGGCCGCCCGAAACGATCGGGGCGGTCCATGAACGCTGCAAGGGCGTCGGTCACGAAACCGCAGGTACCGCAGCTCCCGTCTTCCGTTGCATAGTGGATGCCGAGGACGCGCGATCGGAAATCCTTCATCACCCCCGACGGAGGAAGGCACGCCTTGTCGCGGGAGCCGACGAAGAGCCGGGCGCGTTTCCCGTACCGTGCCGTAAAGAACAGGAGCGGTGGGAACCCGCTGCCCCCGGCGATCAAGAGCGGTGTAGTCCCCTTTTCCGGCACGGGAAATCCCTTTCCCAGCGGCCCGAGAAGGCCGAGCCGCTGACCCGGTCGGACGGTCGTCAGCAGCGTGGTCCCCCGGCCCGCGACGCGGTAGTAGAGCACAATGTCCTTCCGGGAGACGACCGACGCGATGCCGAAGGGCCGAGCGAGAAGCGGGTCCCGGTTCTCTGAGACCCGGAGCATGACGAACTGGCCGGGCACTGCGCTGGCGGCCAGCGCAGGAGCTCGGAGCACGAGCCGAAAGTATTCGCCGCCGGCGCGCCTGTGCAGCAGGACCTCCGCCGGGTACTGCCTAGTCTGCGGCAATGGCAATCTCCTGGATCTCGTATTCCACGGTCTTGGCCGGGGTCTTGATGGCGACCACGTCGCCAACTTTGTGGCCAATCAGCGCCTTGCCGACGGGCGACTGGACCGAGATCTTGCCCTTCTTGAAGTCGGCCTCTTCCTGCCCCACGAGCGTGTAGGTCCTGATGTCGCCGGAATCGGTGTCGGCAAGCGTCACCGTCGTGCCGAAGACGACCTTCTCGTTCGACAGCTTCGAGACATCGATGATCTGCGCGTGGGCAAGCTTGAACTCAAGCTCTCGCTTCTTTGCATCGATGTGCCCCTGCCTCTCCTTCGCGGCATGGTATTCCGCGTTCTCGGAGAGATCGCCGTGTCCGCGTGCTTCCTCGATGTCCTTGATGTTCTTGGGCCGTTCGACCTTCATCACGTGGTCGAGTTCCTTCTTGAGCTTCTCGTAGCCCTCTTTGGTCATGGGGATCTTCTTGGTCATTGCTTCTGGAACTCCTGTATGGATTTCACCTTGAGCGGCTTTGCCCGGAGCGCCTCGATACCTCGAACCGCGGCCTTTGCCGCCGACATTGTGGTGAAGTACGGGATGCCCTGAGTGAGGGTCGTGCGGCGGATCGAATAGGAGTCCTTCTGCGACTCCGATCCGTGGACCGTATTGATCACCAGGTCGACCTGCCGGTCCTTGATGCTGTCGACGATATGCGGCCGTCCCTCGAAGACCTTGTTCACGGTGAGGACGTCGATGCCCCGCGTCCGGAGATACTCGGCCGTGCCGCGCGTCGCGACGAGCGAGAAGCCCACCCGGGCGAGCCCCGCTGCGACCTCGTACGCCGCGGGTTTGTCCTTGTCCTTCACGCTGATGAACACCTTGCCTTCCGTGGGCATGGGGTTCCCTGCCGCGATCTGCGATTTTGCGAAGGACATGCCGAAGTCGCCGTCGATGCCCATCACCTCGCCGGTGGATTTCATCTCCGGGCCGAGCAGCGTATCCACCCCCGGGAACTTGGCGAAGGGGAAGACCGCCTCTTTGACCGCCACATGACTGATGCTCACTTCCTTCGTGAACCCGAGCTCGGCCAGCGTCTTGCCCGCCATGACCCGTGCGGCGAGCTTCGCCAGCGGCACGCCGATCGCCTTGCTCACGAAGGGCACTGTCCGGGACGCCCGGGGGTTCACCTCGAGGACGTAGATGAGGCCGTCCTTCACGGCGAACTGCACGTTCATGAGACCCACGACTCCCAGCTCGAGTGCCAGCGCCCGGGTCTGCTTCGCGATCTCGGTAATGATGGCCGGCGGGAGCGAGAACGGCGGGAGCGAGCACGCCGAATCGCCGGAATGGACGCCCGCCTCCTCGATGTGCTCCATGATGCCTGCAACGACCACGGTCTTCCCGTCGGAGATGGCGTCCACGTCGATCTCCACGGCGTCCTCAAGGTACCGGTCCACCAGCACCGGCCGGTCCGGCGAGGCCTTGACTGCCCGGGTCATGTAGTTCCTGATGCTCTCTTCGTCGTAAACGATCTCCATGGCCCGTCCGCCCAGCACGTACGACGGCCGCACCATGACGGGATAACCGATCAGGTTCGCAGCGTCCACCGCCTCGTCGCAGGAAACTGCTGTCCCGCTGTCCGCCTGCAGTAGGCCCAGCTTGTCCAGGAGCTCTTTGAAGCGCTTGCGGTCCTCGGCCCGGTCGATGCTGTCCGGACTGGTCCCGAGGATGCGTACCCCTGCCTTTTCGAGCGGCACGGCGAGCTTGAGCGGCGTCTGGCCGCCGAACTGGACGATCACTCCCACCGGCCTCTCGCGCTGTATGATATGCAATACATCTTCGAGAGTCAAGGGTTCAAAGTAAAGCCGGTCCGAGGTGTCGTAGTCGGTGCTGACCGTCTCCGGGTTGCAGTTCACCATGATGGTCTCGAAATCGTCATCCTTCAAGGCAAAGGAGGCGTGCACGCAGCAGTAATCGAACTCGATGCCCTGGCCGATGCGGTTCGGTCCTCCGCCCAGGATCACGATCTTCTTCCGGTCCGTGGGGTCCGCCTCGCATTCCGCCTCCGAACTATGCCCCCTCACCCTTTTTCCCTCTCCCCCAGGGGAGAGGGGCTGGGGTGAGGGAAGTTTATAAAAGGGTTTCTCGTAGGTCGAATACAGGTACGGCGTGTGGGCCACGAACTCCGCGGCGCAGGTGTCGACCTTCTTGAACACCGGCATGATGCCCAGCTCATTCCGGGCCTTGCGGACCGCATCCTCGGTGGTCGTCAGGAGCCTGGCGATGCGGCGGTCGGAGAAGCCGTACTCCTTGGCCGTCCTGAGCGGGTGGTCCATCGACGGCGAGCCCTGCGCAAGGAGCGCCGCGCCCGTCTCCCGGAGCTCGAGCTCCTTGTCCGTGATCTGCTTGATCTGGTGCAGGAACCAGGGATCGATCTTCGAGAGCCCGAAGATCTCGTCGACCGTCATTCCCGCGCGGAACCCGTCGGCGATGTACCAGATGCGCTCCCAGTTCGGCACACTGATCTTCTGCCGGATATCAGCGAGGCCGGTCTCGGCGT
>JBAIYC010000234.1:0-8164 GCA_037916085.1 Nitrospirota bacterium
CCGATCAGGACCGCTGCTCCGAAGCCGATGGTCACGGTCAGGATGTAGAAGTAGCCGATGAAGCCCGTGGCGAAGAAGACGGACTTCCGGGCCTCTTTCACGTCAGGCACGGTGTAGAACCGCATGAGGATGTGCGGGAGACCTGCCGTACCGAACATGAGCGCGAGCCCGAGCGAGAAGGCGTCCACCGGGTCGGTCACCAGAAGTCCCGGTTCGAGGAACTTATCGCCGTATTTCGACGCAGCCTGTCCGAAGAGGTTGCCGTAGCTGAAGCCGACCTTGTTCAACGTCAACAGCACGAGAAGCGTCGCTCCGCCCAGGAGCAGCACCGCCTTGATGATCTGCACCCACGTGGTGGCGATCATGCCGCCGAAGAGCACGTAGGAGATCATGAGGATGGCCACGAGGACCAGAGCCGACTCGAAGGGCAGGTTGAACATCAGCTTGAAGAGCGTGCCGGCGCCCACCATCTGCGCGATCAGGTAGAAGATCACCGTTGCCAGCGAGCCGGCGGCCGCGGCGGCGCGGATCGGCCGTTGCGAGAGACGGAAGGCCACCACGTCGGCGAAGGTGTACTTGCCCAGGTTGCGGAGCGGTTCGGAGATGAGGAACATGATGATGGGCCAGCCCACGAGCCAGCCCACAGAGTAGATCAGGCCGTCGTAGCCGCGGGTCGAGACCAGCCCCGCGATACCGAGGAACGAGGCCGCGCTCATATAGTCGCCTGCGAGGGCCAGGCCGTTCTGGAAGCCGGTGATGCTCCGGCCGGCGGCATAGAACTCCTTGGTCGTGCGCGTCCGTTTGGCCGCCCAGTAGGTGATACCGAGCGTGCTCGCCACGAAGAGCAGGAAGAACATGACCGCTATTGGGTTCAGGGTCCCGATGATGGTCTGATGCATGATTACCCTCCTATCTTATCCTTGATTTTTTTAACCATCGAGTCGTACTTGGAGTTCGCCCAGAAGATGTAGATGCCAGTGAAGACCCAGGACAGGACGATCACCCCCACGGCGATCGGGATGCCCTTCGTTGTTGCGGCTCCGGATGACAGTTTCTGGGCCAGATAGCCCTTGTTGAAGGCGATCAATGCCACGAACCCGAAGTAGAGCACCAGTTCCAGGATCGTCAGGATCCAGGATATGGTGCTCTTGGTGCCGACCAGCTGCTTGAACTCTTCGTCGTTGAGCAGGTCCTGCTTCGTTATCTTGCTCATACTGTACCTCCTCCTTGGATAGTGTGCGGGAACATGTCGCTGTGGTTAGAAACTCGTGATCTCCCCGATGTTTTTCGGGCTCTCACCTCCTTTGAAAGGGATCCCGATCCTGAGCAGGTCATCCAGGTCCCGCGCGCCCGCCGCGGCGAGCAGGGGGATGAACCGCTGGAACAGTTGGGCGGTCATATAGGCATCCATCAGCGCGTTGTGTGCTCCGTTCAGCGGGATGCCGAAGCATTTCGCGATGTCGTAAAGGCTGGTGCTCAGCCCCGCGGAAACCAGACAGGGATGGTCCCGGTGGCGTTTCCGCAGCCATCCGTAGATGCTGAAGGTATCGATGACGGCATTCGAGATGGCCGCGCTGCGGTTCCGTTTCGCGTCCCGGTTGAGAAAGGCCATATCGATCGCCGCAAAGTGGCCCACGAGGACCCGGTCCCCGCAGAAATCGAGGAACTCCGCCAGCACAGGACCGATCGCGGGCTTGGACTCCACCTCCGAGGGCGTAATCTCATGAATGATGACATTTTCCGGAGAAAGCTGCCTGTCGGGGCTCACCAGCCGGTAGAAGGCATCCCCGATCTCGATCTTCCCGCCCTCCATGTGCACGGCGCCGATGGAGAGGATGGCGTCGCTGCGCTCGTCAAGGCCCGTCAGCTCGGTATCGATGACTGCGTACCTTCCATCACTGATTGCGGTCCGTACATCAGGACTGTGCTTCTTTCGTCTCGGTAAGATTCCGAACATGGCCTCCGCTCACCAGATGAACGATTTGTACCGTTCGATGACCAGGTCCTGCAGCTTCTCGATCAGGGTGAATGCCTCCTTGATGGAACGTTTCTCCAGGTTGCTCAGCCTGTTCGGATTGATGAAATTGTCCATCTCTCCGCCCTGATTGAGCTGGGAATACTGATGATGGATGCGCAGCAGCATCATGAACTCGAACGCGTGCTCCAGTTCGTCGGCGTAGTCCTGCGCGATCGTGTGCACCGACCGGAGCATCTCGATGCGTTCGAGCGTCGACGTCTCCCGCACCCCGCGCTCCAGCGAGAACAGCCGCACCATGTCGATCAGGGGCGCCAGCCCCTTCACCTTGAGGTTAAGCTCATCCTTGTGCGCTCCGTCCTTTTCGACCACAAAGGACTTGAGGAAGCCGATGGGAGGCGTGTTCTTGACTGCCAGGTTGGCGATATGGCCGAAAAACACCTTTTGGTCCCGGACCGAGCCGAACAGATGATCCTTGAGGGTTTCGGCAAGAGTAAAGTCGCCCGCCAAGGGCCGGAAATCGAAAAATGCGACGCAGTGGATCAACGCCTCAGGCGTGGGCTCGGCGACCCAGGACGAGAAGTACCGCTTCCATACGCGGAGCGGCTGGCACCATTGCGGGTTGCTGGCCATGTAATTGGCCGGGCAGGGCGGGAATCCGCACTGCATCAGACCGTCCTGCACGAACCGCGAGAAGGATTCGAAATACCGTTTGGCCTCGGCCTCGGTCTCCGGGTCGGGATCCGCATAGATAAGGGCGTTGTCCTGGTCGGTCTTGAAGGTCTGCTCCCTGCGGCCCTCGCTTCCGAACCCGATCCAGCAGTACGGCACCGGAGGCCTTCCGAACCTCTTTTCTGCTATCTCCAGGACCTTCCGCACCAGACGGTCGTTGAGCTCGGTGATGACCTTCGTGATATTGCTGGCCTTCGCGCCCTCCTTGAGCAGCAGCCCGACGATGCCGTTGATCTTCTTCGAAACGAACACCAGCCCCTCGACGAGCTGCTGGCTCTCGATGTCCTTGGTGAGCGACAGCGGTGATGTCCCTTGCAGAACCATGAGATCGTGGTTCGTCATGACGCCGTCGAGCTTGCCCTCCCGGATGATGAGGACATGATGGATGTTGTACCGGATCATCTTGAGAACGGCCTCAAAGCAGTAGTCCCTGCTGTCGACGCGGATCAGGGTCGTGCTCATGATGTTCCTGACCGGCTCCTCCACATCGCGCCCCTTGGCGACGACCTTGTCCCGGAGGTCGCGGTCCGTGACGATCCCCGTCGGCACATCGCTCCGGTCCGTGACCACGACGGAGCTCACCCGGTTCTCAGCCATGAGCTGGGCCGTCTCCCGGATCGTCGTGTCCTCGTCTGTGGTCACGACTTCCTTGACCCCCATGTCCCCGACGCGGGTCGTGAACAGCAGGCGGTCGCTGCCGCCGTAGAAGATGGTCCGGTCCTGCATCTCCTGGTAGGTCTTATCGATGTAGCGCGTGATGTGGGACTTGAGGAAGTGCTCGGTGAAGGCGATGCGGGAATCGAGCAGTTTGAGCACCATTTCCTTGCCCAGAAGGTAGCAGATCGTGTCCTCCACAGCGGTGACGTTGGACCGCACCCGGTCCTTTCCCACCATCGAGAGGAATCCGAAGGTCTCTCCTTCCCCGCGATAGTCGATCACCATGTCTCCGCCCTCGTCGGAACGCAGGGAGATCTTCACTCCGCCCTTCTTGATGATGCGAAGGGCCTCGCTGGGGGGCCCGTCCTGCTTCATGATGACCGTATCCTTGGGATAGAACTCCATGGACAGGTTGCGGGCGACCATCTGGATATCGGCGTCCTCGAGGAACTGGAAAGGAGGAACGTTCTTCAGGAACCTGACGACGTCCTCAAGAAGCATATGCGAAGAGGAACTGGTATGCATGCTGGTACCTCTGCCCTGTTTGTAAGCAAATAGGATACCAGTGACACACTCTGATACACGAACTCTGCGATGATGAAGGATCAGGAAAGGAAGAGCCTTGGGTAAGATGGTTCGTTGAGTCAGGAAGATGAGGCGATGCCTAGACTGACCGAAGTGAATTGTACTTAATAATCAAAGCAATACGGTCTATGCTGTTCTTTGAACAGCCGCCCCGATTATGGACGAGGAGCTTTGAACTCATTGCATGTTCGAGTGAGAAAGAGGGGAAGTCATCGATTCAATGCAATGCGCAGGATACAACATAATACAAAGTTAGAGAATTAAGGTCACAATATGTAAAAGTGACAATGTTACCTGCGTTACTGATAGTAACTTTTTCGGTCGATCAGCGGTTCTTTGCCGTCATGTACAAGAACGAGCCTGCCTCTAGAGTATAGTAGAGCGCTGCAAGGTTCCTCTTGCTGATAGACAGTGACAGACCAGGACGTCCCTGCCTCCTTCGCGCCGCATTGCTTTCTATGACCAGTTCTGCGTTGCCGAAGGACAGCCGTCTCTTCGCCGGAGCCCCGTCCTCTTTGGCGGTAAGCGTGAGAAGACCTCCTTCCGGCGCCGGTTTGGGCAGTTTCCCCTTTGCGGAGAACCGGAAGGTGCGGAGAATCCTTGTCCGGTACTTTAGCGTTCCCTCGCCTGAACGAAGATCGATCTCCAGATACTTCGAATCGGAACTGCAAAGCATCTTCCGGACTAGAAGCTGCTTCTGCTCCGACCGGAGCTCCTTGACCCTTTCGGACAGCCGTTGTTCCTGCGCCCGCAGATCCCGGGCCTCGTCATCGGTTTGGGGCTGCGCGTTCCCATGACCCGCACCGATACAGAGGACCAGAAGCACGGTCGCGAGTTTTCCTAGCCAATACCTCATTTTCCCCCGCCGTTCAGCATCTGTGGGCTTATTCAGTAGATATACACCTTCGTGCCGATCTTAACGGTCTCGTGCAGCTTCTCAAGGTCCTTGTCTCCCACGGAGATGCAGCCGTGAGTGAAGTGGGTGCCTAGAAGCTTCGTATACTTCGTACCGTGGATCTTGTAGCCGTTCCCCAGGATGAGCGCGTACTTGCCAAGGACGTCCCTGACGATGCGGTCAGGATCGTCCGGTTCGGGCACAGGCATGTTCGCCTCGACGTAGGACCAGTCCGGCCGTATCCATACGGGGTTACGCTCCTTGCCCAGGACCGAAAGCGACCCCATGGGGCTCTCGAAATACCAGTTTCGGCCCGTCTCTTCCTCCACGTACTGCCTGCTGCCGGTGCCGACCACCGCAGTCAGGAGGATCCTGCTGCCCTGGCGAAGCGTCAGCCGGTTGTTCTCCGTGTCCACGACGATGTAGAGGTCGTCGCTCTCGAGCTGCCGCAGCATGTTTCGGATACCCTTGTTCTGCTCCTCCAGGGACGCGGCCTCCGCCTCGAGCGCACTCACCCTGGACCGCAGGGCGTCGAGAGGGATGTTGGCCGTTCGTTCCTGCGCGATGCTCGGGGAGGAAAGGAACGATAGGAAGAACGCTGCCGTGACGGCCAAAAGCGTGCCCATGCCGTTATCCCTCATCCCGCAGTCCTCGAAGACCAGTCCTGCCCCTCATTCCTGCCTCTTGAAGCGGAGCGGCGGGGGTGGGGATGCGTGTCTCCTCTCTATTCAGGAATATCTTTCCGGGATTCAGGACATTGTTCGGGTCCAGCGCATCTTTGATCTTTTTCATCACCGCGAGGGCGTCCATACCCACCTCCAGTGGAAGATATGCTGACTTGCACATTCCGATGCCGTGCTCGCCCGAGATGCTCCCCTCGAGGCGCACGACGGCCTCCATGATCTCCCGAACGGCCAGTTCCGCCCGGGGGCGTTCGTTCTCCTCGATCATGATGTTCGTATGGATGTTCCCGTCTCCCGCGTGCCCGAAGTTCACGATCAGAAGGCTGTGCCGGTTGGCGACGCCGTCGATCGCGTCAAGGATAGCGCCGATCCGGTCCACCGGCACCACGATATCCTCGTTGACCTTGACGGGCTTGATCGCATACAGGGCGGGCGAGATGGACTTCCTGAGCTTCCAGAGCATGGCCTGCTCGGACCGGTCCTTCGCCCTCCGGACAGACACTGCGCCGGTCTTCCGGCAAACCGCTTCGATCGCGTCCATCTCGCGGGACGCATTGTCCGCGCTCCCGTCGGCCTCGATCAGGAGCATTGCGGCGGCGCCGCTCGGGGGATCCGTTCGCAGATACCCCTCGGCAACGCGAAGGGCCGAGCCGTCCACGAATTCAAAGGTGCGCGGCACGATCCGCTGCTCCATGACGAGCGGCAGGATCAGGAGCGCCGCTTCCCGCTCCCCAAAATATGCCGCAAGGGTCTCAACGCGCTCCGGGAGCGGCACGAGCCGGACGACGACCTTCGTCACGACGCCAAGCGTTCCCTCCGAGCCGATCATAAGCCGGGTCAGGTCGTATCCGGCAACGCTCTTGCTCGTCCGGGCGCCTGTCCGGATGATCTCCCCGGCCGGGAGGACAACCTCCAGGCCGAGGACATAGTCCTTGGTCACGCCGTACTTCACGGCGCGAAGTCCGCCGGCACATTCGGCCACGTTCCCGCCGATGGTGCAGAAATTGCTGCTGGCCGGATCGGGCGGGTAGAAAAGCCGGCGGGATTCCGCCTCCCGCTGCAGGTCGCCGGCGATCACGCCAGGCTCCACAACGGCCACGCGGTTCGCTTCGTCGATCTCAAGAATCCGGTTCATGCGCTCGAGGGACAGGACGACCGCGCCGTGGAGCGGCACCGATCCGCCGGACATACCCGTGCCCGCGCCCCGGGGCACAACAGGGAACCGTTCCCTGTTGGCAAGAAGCAGGACACGGGACACTTCCTCTGCCGTGGCAGGCCGGACGACAGCGGATGGCGCCGAGGTCAGGCGGGTCGCATCATAGGAATAGACGGTCAGCTCTTCCGGTTCGGTAAGAAGGTTGGCGGGACCGACGATCTTCCGCAGGTCCGCGATGACAGAGGGATCAAGCATACAGGCGATAATCGATGTCCGGGAACAGGTTGTCTCGATATTCTATATCGCTCAGCCAGGTCTCGTCAATACGATTCCCCAGGATGTCATCGTAGAGCCTTGTGAACCGCAGGACATGGTCCCGCGTCCGTTTGACAGCATAGTCCACATGGGTGCCGGTCTTCATGATGAACGCCCAGTCCGAGCTCTGGGCCAGCAGCAGTTCTCGCGCTGCCTGATCGAGAGCCCTTCGGAGCACGCCCTCTGCGTGGGGGAACCGATGCGCCAGCTCCACCATCCGTTCGGCGGCCACATGCAGGTGGCGGTAGACCCAGTCGTTCGACCCGTTGAGCCATACCTCCCCGTATCCCTTGTAGCCCCAGCTCGACGGGGACGGCGTCGCCACCTGGCATCGGGGATGCGCATCAAGATATTCGGGAGGCGTGATGAGCCTGATCGTATCCTGGTCAGAAGTGATCTTCCGGATCAGGAAGTCCAGCCACTGCGGGCCCTCGAACCACCAGTGGCCGAAGAGCTCAGCGTCATAAGGAGCGACAATGATCGGCTTCCGGTCCGTGATGATCCCCGCGAGCCACTCGACCTGCTTCTCACGGTTGAACATAAAGTTCCCCGCGTGCTCCGCGGCCCGGTCGAGCGCCCGCTGGCGGACATAGGGGGCCTTGTTGTCCGTCGGGCCGGTGATCCGGTGATACTTGACGCCGAGATTGACGCGCACCCCGTCGGCGGGAAGATAGGGACGGACATAGTCGTAGTCGAGGTCGAAGCCCGCGTCGCGGTAGAACTCGCGGTAGGAGTAGTCGCCAGGATACCCCTCGATGGAGCTCCAGACCTGCTTGGAAGATTCAACGTCCCGGCCGAAGGCGGCGACGCCGGAAGGGCAGCAGACGGGAGCATAGACCCCGTAACGCGGCCGCGGGTTCGCGTGGAAGATACCGTGAGCATCGGTGAAGAAATACCGGATGCCGGCGTCGCGCAGCACCTCATCGAGCCCTTCGTAGTACCCGCATTCCGGCAGCCAGATGCCGCGGGGCGGCCTGCCGAGGTGCCTGATATGATGGTCCACTGCGACCCTGATCTGGGCGGTCACGGCGTTGCGGTTCGCCATGAGGGGGAGAAACCCGTGCGTCGCTGCGCAGGTGATGATCTCGACCTTGCCGAGGTCCTGGATCTTCCGGAACGCCGAGATCAGGTTCCTGCCGTACTTCTCTTCAAAGACCTGACGGGCG
>JBAIYC010000235.1:0-1844 GCA_037916085.1 Nitrospirota bacterium
CAGTCTCGATGTCGTCGAGCATGTATTGGAGGTTCCCGACGATGGTATGAGGCTCGAGGCCGAGGTGGTTTCCCTTCATGTAGCAGGCCGATACAGGCCCGGCAATCCAGTCTATATTGAGGCCGAGGAGGTTCAGCAGTTCCCGGCCGATGATCGTGATCTCCGCCTGGTCGATGCCGTACGGGCAGAAGATCGAGCAGCGGCGGCACTCAGTGCACTGGTAGAAGTAGTACCACCACTCCTTGAGCACATCGAGCGTAAGGTCCCGTGCGCCCGCCATTTTCCCGAGGATCTTCCCGGCCGCGGTGAAGTTCTTTCTATAGACCGAGCGGATGAGCTCGGCCCTGAGGACCGGCATATTCTTGGGGTCGCCGGTCCCGATGAAGAAGTGGCACTTGTCGGCGCAGGCTCCGCAGCGCACGCAGATGTCCATGAAGAGCCGGAATGAACGGTATTTTTCGAGCCGTTCCGCTATCCCTTCAAGGAGTATTTCCTTCCAGTTTTCCGGAAGCTTCCAGTCGGCGTCCGCGGGCCTCCATTCACGGGGATTCGGAAAGCCGACGATCTCGAGGCTCTTCGGCTTAGAACCATGGCAGAACATGCCCGGCTTGAACTCGACCGGCGTGCCCATCCACCCCGTCTTGGGCGGCTTGTAATCGATCTTCGCTAATTCTTCTGGTTTCGGAAGTTTGGCCATGATTACTCCTTTTCTACCGGGATGCCGGCGTTTTTCATTTTTTCGCGGAAGTCGTTCTCATATTCCTCATAGGTGTGGACGTGCACGGGGTAGTTCCAGGGGTTCACGTGCCTCTCCTCGCGGCTGTTCGCTTTCATGTTCCTCGTAGGACTGAGGAAAACGCCGCCCAGGTGCACGAGCTTGCTCAGGGGGAAGTAGGCGAACAGGGCGCTCAGGAGGAACAGGTGGATGAAGAAAATGACCCCGATCGTGTCGGGCACCCTGGGAGGGTTGAGGCTGATGAGCCCCATGGCGAGCTCCTTCACGCTCACGATGTCCGTTTTGAGGAAATAACGCATGAGCACGCCCGATGAGGCGATGCCGAAGATGAGGAAGAGCGGGAAGTAATCAGCGGCGAGGCTGATATACCGCATCTGGGGGATGCCCACTCTCCTCAGGAACAAGTAGGTCACCGCGAGAAGGATAACCACGTCGGTCATGTAGAGGAGCGGCACGCCGATCTGGAGAAAGCTGTCGAGCCCCTCGATCATCTGGATCGGCAGGGGCACCTGCTGGGTGAAGAACCGCAGATGCCTGATCAAAATGATGAGAAACGACCAGTGGAACGCCATTCCCGCCAGCCAGAGCCACTTTGCCTCGCCGTAGGCGAGTCTCGGACCGTCGCTGAGCTGCGTCTTGAGGTTGCGGAAGAGCGAACGGAAGAACAGGACCTCAAGCGCCATCCTCCCGATCACGCCGAGCGTGCTCGAAGGGTTCTCAAGCTTGCTCTGTTTGATCCAGGGGAGGGATTTTTGCTGACCGCAGGTCGAGGGAATGCAGAACGGCACGGGCGAACTCGCCCATTTCAGGATGCGGTAGAGCATCCCGCCGACGAACATGATGAAAGCCGCATAGGGGATAATGACCCCGAAGAGGAACCGCAGGTTCGCCGTTTCCACTCCCACGTAGGCGATCAGCACGAGCAGGAGCACTGCAATCAGGGAAACTAAAGCTCTCATATCGTTACCTCTTTTCTTTGGAATTGAAGGTATCGCTGATGTCGGAAATCCTACTTCTTCTGTTCGTCACCTCCGCCTTCCATGCGTTTCGCCCGCTGCAGGAGCCGGAAGGTCGCGTTCTGCACTTCTTTCGCCTTGATCTCGTAGAT
>JBAIYC010000236.1:0-9870 GCA_037916085.1 Nitrospirota bacterium
AGATGGCGTCGACGGCCCAGGAGCTGGCCTCCCAGTCGGACCGGCTCCTGGAAACGATCTCCTTCTTTACGATCGAGAGCAACGGCAAGTCGGCAGCGCATTCAGGTCCCCGCCCGCTGACCGCCGCCCGCGCAGTCCCGGTCCGGAGCCTCGCGGCCCTCAAAGCGCCCGTGCCGAAACGGACGCCCAGGCCCGCAGGTGCTGCTATCGACATCGGCCGTCACGAGGCCGGCGGGAACGGGGATGCCCGGGACAAGGAGTTCGAGCAATTCTGACGATCGCGGATCGTGGAATGACAAATCAGGATCAAGACTGCCGAATCGGTCTTTGGTACTCTATTGCGCATTCCGAACTCCCCAATCCGAAATCCCGGGAGGCTCCTATGTCTACCACCGCTATGACTGAAGCAAGCCAGGCGACGCAGTACCTCACCTTCACACTCGACGACGAGACCTTCGCGCTGGACATCGCCAAGGTCCGCGAGGTGCTTGACTTCACGACCGTGACGAAAGTGCCGCTCAATCCCGAGTTCCTCAGGGGCGCGATCAACCTGCGGGGAGCTGTAGTGCCCGTGGCCGATCTCAGGGTCAAGCTCGGCATGTCAAGGACGAAGCGGACGGTGAACACCTGCGTGATCATTACCGAAATCGACGTGGACGGGAGACGGACGCTCCTCGGAGCGCTCGCCGACTCGGTGAAGGAAGTGGTCGAGCTGGAGGCAGACAGCCTCGAGCCGGCGCCCCGTATCGGGACGAAGCTCAACACGGACTTCATCAAAGGGATGGGAAAGCGGGACGGAAGGTTCCTCGTCGTCCTGGACATCGACAGAGTCTTCGCGGGCGGGAGGGAGCAGAAGAAAGCGGCGGGAGCGGAAGGTGAGAACTGATCCGCTGAAAGCCGCTCCGACGATGGCTGAGCCCCGAGAAGACGGTCACTTCTCCTCAGGCCCGAACTACTTCACCAACGTACCTCTCAAGGACCATGTTCGACCTTGAACGTCTCTTAACCATCAACATCAACGATATCTCGCGCCTCGACGATCTCTACGAAGCGCTGGACGCACTCGCCCGGGAGGCCCGTCGCGTCATCGACTCCTGCTGCCCCGACGCGCGGCAGCTGCAGGAGCTGGCACAGGAGCTAGCACGCCTGCGTTATTGGATCAGCGTGACGCCGATGGAGGCCACGGACCGCTCCGGAGCCGTCAAGGACATTGTGGCGCGCTATCTGGACCTGGAGGGCAGGGTCAAGGAACTGCGGGACGATCATCCGCGGGAAACATAGGCAGGCGCTTAGCGATCACGCCCAAGAACTTCGCACGAACAACCGGATGGGAGTCCTCACTCGCCCATTCCTCTCCCCCAGTGGGCAGAGGGCAAAGGCAAGGCCAAAAGGTCTTATGAATCGAAAAGCTTGCTCTCGATCGCGATGGCGATGGCCTGGGTCCGGGTGGTCGCGTTCAACTTCTGAAGGATGTTCTTCACGTGGTATTTCACGGTGTCCTGACTGATGGCGAGCACCGAGGATATCTCGCCCGTGCTCTTCCCGTCCCGGATCCAGGTCAGGATCTCCTTCTCCCGGGCCGTCAGCGAGACGGTCACGACCCTCCCTGCCCCGTCCCGGGCGCGGAGGAGCCGGGGCAGGACGTGGTCGACGACGATCTTCCGGCGAAGAGACTCGGCCTTCTTCACCGTCATCTGGAGCTGGGACGCGGTCTCTTTCACGCCCTTGCCGTCGAATGACAACAGCAGCGCCTCGCGCTCCCGCTCCTGCAGGCCGGGCAATGACGCCGCCTCGTCCCGTGGACAGTGGCGGGCGCAGTCCGCGAGCAGCGCGTCGACGACCCTCGGGCTCAGATACCAGCTCCTCGCCGCAACGGTCTGAACGGCCTGGACCACCTCCTCGAAGGCGCAGTCCTTCAGGAGATAGCCCATCGCCCCCGCCCGGAGCATCTCGAGCACCATGCGGATGTCAAGATGCATCGACAGCGCGATGATCCGCGTTTCGCGTCTGGCGGAAAGGATCTGCCGCGCAGCTTCGATGCCGTTCATGCCGGGCATCGTGATGTCCATGACGACCACGTCGGGCGACGTCTTGGCCGTGAGCCGCACCGCAGACCTGCCGTCCTCCGCCTCGGCCACCACCGTCATGTCCGACTGCTCCGACAGCAGCGAGCGCAGTCCCTCGCGGAACAGCTTGTGGTCGTCCGTCAGCAGTACCTTCAGTTGCATGGCACCCTCCTCACAGGTGATTGGGATCCGCGAACTTCGTTTCCGTGCGGAAATGTCATTTCTCTAAAACCCTCGCCACAGCGTTCTCCAACGACAACGAGGAACGTCGATGCAAAGCATTTCTCTGGCTCTCTGCCGGGACCGGGTCATGCTTCCCGGTGATGAGAACCTCCACAATCAGCTCTTTTCCACCCCGGATTCCTTGCCTTCCACCTGCGCGCCGGCCTCCCGTTTCGACCGCACGGTCAGGACCACTGACGTCCCGGAGCCTTGCCGTGTCACGATCTCGCACGTTCCGCCGATCCGTTCCATCCGCTCCCGGATCGCGAAAAGGCCGAACCCCCTCTTCTCTTCGGCGACCTCCTGCGGCTCAAACCCCCGGCCATCGTCGGCGACGGAGACACTCAGCCGGTCGCCGGAGCGGGTGAGCGAGACCGTCGCCTCGGTCGCCCGCGAGTGCTTCACTACGTTCACCAGCAGCTCGCGGATGTTGCGATAGAGCAGGTACCGCGTCTCGCGGTCGAGATTATGCTTGCCCGCATCGTCCCGCACGAATATCTTGATCCCATAGGCACGAGAGAACCCCTCCGCCATCGCCTCCACGGCCGCAGACAGACCGATCTCGGCGAGGTCCGGCGGGCTAAGCTCGACCGTGAGCGAGCGCGTGAACTGGATGGTCCGGTCGATGACCTCCCGGAGCTCCTCGACACGCCTGAGGTCGTCGGGCGACTTCAGGGTCCTCGCGAGGCCGCCGAGCTTGAACTGTGTCAGAACGAGGTTCTGGCCCACGAAATCGTGCAGGTCCGCCGCGATCTGATACCGTTCCCGTTCCTCGATGCGCGCCTCCATGGCCGTCATCTCCACGGCCACGGCGTACAGTTCCTTTTCGTAGGCGCGGACCTTCTCTTCCAGGTCCTTGCGGTCCGTCACGTCCCGTGAGATGACCAGCGCCGCCTGCCTGCCGCGGAAGAGGAACGGAGCGGCTGCCACCTCCGCCTCGACCACCATGCCGTCGGGCCGCCGGTACCGCACGGGGAAGGGCGAGAGCGAGACACCGTCGGCCTCGACCTGGCGCATGCGTTCCCCGACAAGTTCCCTGCTGCCCTCGTCCAGACGGTCCGCCATGCTGCGTCCCACGACCGCGGACGGCCCTTCGGCACCCAGGAGCTCGGCCCCCGCCTGGTTGATGAAGACGATCGCTCCCTCCTGTTCCACGTAGATCGCGTCGGGCGAGAGCTCCACGAGACGCCGGTAGCGGTCCTCGCTCTCGAGCAGCGACCCCTCGGCGGCGCGCCGAGCGGCGACCATGTCGTTCAGTGCCGCGGCGAGCCTGCCTACCTCGTCCCGCGTCTCGACCGGCGCCGGCTCCACGGACATGCCCTGACGGAACGCCTTGACCTTCTCGGTCAACCGCTCCAGAGGCTGCAGCACGCGGCGGACCGTGAAGGAGACGATGAAAAGGCTCATCACGATGAATGCCGCCCCGAGCAGGACGTTCCGCAGGACGATCGCTAGGATCTCCTTCCGGTAGGACGCCTTGCTCAGGACGACCTGCACGTAGCCGATCGTCCTGCGGGGAGGCGCCGCGGACTCGTTCGGCCCGAAATAGATGGCATCGTCCCGCCCGGCGGGCGGGGCGCTCAGGACCGGCAGCACCACCCTGATCGAATCGGCCGTCTCGATCGTCCGCGCCCCTTCCGCCCCGTCGCGGGCAGCGGGCAGCTCAGCATACCCTTCCCGGCCGTCCTCGCCGGCCGTCCCCCGTTCTGCATCCAAAAGCTTCCCGTCGGCGTTGTACATCGCCACGGCGACAACGTCCCGTGATGCCACAACGCCCCTTGCCGCCTGCCGGAGCAGCTCGGCGTTCTCAGAAAAGATCCCGATCACCGCACCCTGTGCGAGGAACTGCGCGTACGTCTCTCCCCGCTCCTGCAGCGCTCCCTGCAGCCGGTCTCGTTCCCGCACGGCGACGACGGTCGTGAAGACGGTGAGGGAGACGACGATCCCCACGGTGAAGGCAAGCAGGATCTTGACTGCGAACCGCTCCCGGATCGCCCGGATGATCGCGCTACTCATCGATGACCGTCTCCCGCATCGCCGACTTGTTGAGTGCGACGCCCATTTTCTCCGCGGCCCTGCCGTTGACCGAAAGGACAGGCCTCCGCGCGTACCGGCTCCCGGCGGCAAAGTTCCCCTTCACGATGCTGTTCGCCAGCTCCGCGGCCTGGATGCCCATATCCCGCGGGTCAACATCCAGCGAGGCGACAGCGCCCATGTCCAGGTACTTGCTCGAGAAGGTCATGATGGGGACTCGATGCTGGATGGAATAACGGATCAGGTGCTCGGACATCGGCGGCGCCGCGACCGTGGGGTCGGGCAGCATCCAGAGCACGTCGACGGGGCCCATGCCGGTCAGTGCCTGCGGCACGTCGTCCGGCCCACGGACGCTCCTCGTCACAAGCTCGACCCCTGCGTTCGCGGCAACGCGCTGTGCCTCTGCAACGAAGGCCCCCGTGTTCTCCGGATTGTACGGAACACCGACCCGCTTCGCGTTCGGGAACACCCGTTTGATGGTCCCGAGCCAGGTCGCCGGCGCGATGTCCATGCTCACGCCCGACCTGTTTCCGGCGCGGACGCGCTCCGCCTCGGCCGGAATGACCATGACGTGAACGAGCGGCACTTCCCGGAGCGAGCTCACTTTTCGGAAGGCGTCGGTCCCGATCGCGACCGCCACGTCGGGCGACGAGCGGCGGATGCGTTCGAGCGCGTCGCCGCCCTGCAGCGAAACCTCGCGGACACTGCACCGGGCGGCCTCGCGGAGCCCCTGCAGCACCTCGCGATAGGGTTTGAGGTCCGCACTCACGACAACCGCCATCTCGCAAGCGGCTGATGGGGCCGGAAGAAGGCAGGCGAGAGCAGCAATCGCCGTTGCTGCGATGACTGCCTTGGTAGGCCTTGCTATGCGATGGATCAACGTGGTCATGGAGGGACAACGGGAGCCGACCACGGCGAGCTCACAGCCCGTACCGGATGTCCTGGGCTACCAGCGGGCCAAGGACCCGGTCGAAGTAGGATTTCTGACATTGGACGCCGCGCATGCTGTTCTCGCGGAGGAGTTTCAGGTACTTGCAGCCGCCGAAACAGAGCGGCAGATAGGCGCATGTGAGGCAATCGTCGTTCTTCCAGTCATCAAGCCCGTGGGATTCCCGATAGGGACGGACCCCGCTCCGCACGTCGCCGATGGCACAGCCGGGCCTTCCGATCAGGCCCGGACACTTGAAGAGGACACCGTCCTGGTCCATCACGAAGCTGTGGTCGCGCTCCATCAGGCAAGGGGACGGCATGGTCTTCGGCGTCGCATACCCCCGCTTCAGGACCTCCTCCCGCAGGAGCGCAGCAGCCTCGGCCACCCAGGGCTCGTCCATGGACGCGCAGCCGTCGCGGAAGTCAGGCAGGGCGAACTCGCTGCTCTCGTTCACCACGGGATCGAACTTGACCGCCGCGATCCGGTCCGGACCAAGCCCCCGCTCCTGCAGAGCGTCCAGGAGGAGCGGGAAGTTGCGGTAGTTGCCCTGCGTGAAGTTGCCGCCGATCTGGATGCGGAGCATATCGGCTGACTCACAGAGGTTTCGGAGGATCACGTCGAAAGAACCTGCGCCACCCTTGAAGGGCCGGAAGGAGTCGTGGACGTCCTTAGGTCCGTCGAGCGTCACCTTGGCGCTGGCAAGCCCCAGGGGGCGCAGCCGCTTCACGGCCTGCGGGGTCAGGAGCACACCGTTGGTCACGAGCGAGAAACGGTACCGTATACCCCTGCCATCTGCAAAGCGCCTGACCTGCTCCGATATGCCGGTGATCCTGTCCACCGAAAGGAGCGGTTCTCCGCCATAGAAGGTGATCCTGATCTCGTCCTTCTCCTCGTAATCCCGGCCCCTGACGAAGTCGATGAACCTCGCTGCGACCTCGTCGGAAAGGTACTTCTTCCCCTTCCGTGTGCCTTCGAAACAGTACCGGCAGGCGAGATTGCAGTCCAGGTTCAGAACCACAATGAACTTCACGGACCGGTCCCGAGCGTTCAGGTCCTGGATATAGGAAAGCATCTCCTGCCGCTCTTCACCGTCACCCTGCGCGATGAGGCCGAGTCCGGCCAGTTCGGCCTGTTCATCGGCGGTAAGCCTGCCTGCCTCGATATCCGCAAGAATGTCCTTCGGGATGAGCACCGCCGATGCACGCTTGGTGGAGAAAAGGATGACCGAATCAGCGCTGGTCGGTGAGGGATAGACCTTGGTATAGCGGGATAACTTCATGGGAATTGAACTATGATGACAGCTGTCCATACTGGGAGAAGAAAAGGGAGAGCGGATCGCTCTCCCCCATGCGTTGAACCTAGCCCCAGAGATACGGGATGAACGACCCGAAACAGCAGAGGCCATCGATGATCTCAACTTTCTCCACGGCCTTCTTCAGCACAACGATACGCTTTTCCATGTTTCTTTCCCCCTTCGATGAGAGATTGACCCCCGCGGGCCATGAATCAAAAGCTGTATCTCATACCGGCCTCGAACCATCTGCCGGGATTCTTGTAAAAGCCGAATCCATACTGTTCGCCGTTAAAGAGATTGTGAACATCGGCAAAGACCTCGACGGACTGTTTGCTCCCTGCGTACAGGATCTTCGCTGCGTGGAGGTCGACGATGAAATCATCGTACACACCTCCTAAGACCGGATCCGTATTCCAGTAGATGTAATGACCCTTCGCAAGCGCCTTGAAGGAACCGTCATCATAGGTCAGCCCGATATCATAGGTCCGCTGCGGCACGCTCTTTACGGTCTCGCCCGTATCACGATCCTTGGCGTTGATGAACTCCGCGCCCGCGGAAAGCGACGTATGATACACCGGCGCTGTGCGTATCTCTGCCTCAAGTCCTTCTCTCCGCTGTCTGCCACCGTTCACGACCATAGCAAAGCCGGACGGGAGCCGTGTGGTTTCTAGAACATCATCGAGATCGTGCCTGAATAAAGATACTTTCGCCCAGAGATATTTCACGGCTGCAGTTTCCACCCCTATCTGATAGGACTCGACCTTCTCCACCTTCAGATCGGGATTGGCAACGTTACCGAGACTCCCACCATAGGTGAATGCAAGTGAAGGGATATTGAAGCCCCGCGCCGCGTAGACCCGAAGTAAGGTAGTCTCAGTGAGACCGTAGGTGAGACCCAGGCTTGGGCTCGTGAAGGTTCCATTCGAATCAGTCCAGTCATACCGAAGGCCGGGGATGACCGCAAGGCTGCCGAAGGTCATCGTATCATTGATGTAGCCGGCCCACTTCTTGATACCCTGACTGCCGTTGGCGATGTTATTCGAGTCCAGCGTCCTTGCATCGTAGTCCCCTCCAAAGACCACGGCATGATGCTCTTCCTTCCACGTCAGCTTGAAGCTCCCGCCATACCCGTTATCGCGATAACGGTCCATAGGGTCAAAAGGAAACGGAGCACCGGTCGTGAGCAGGAAGTTACTGGAGTCATTGTGCTGTCGTAGGTACCAGAGGGATATCTGCAGGTCGGTGCTCTTCGAAAGGGTAGACCGAAGAGCCACCGTGGAACGTACGTCACTCATCTCGTTGTCAACAAAGATGGGGGGGAATGGCAAATCACCTATGCCGCGGTCAAGACTGTCGTAGCTGACCGTGGCGCGAACGGACGTGTGGTCAGTCAGATCGTAGCTCAGTTTTGCGTAAGCGTTGTTGCCCGCAAAATCATTGTGCGGTTGGAAACCGTCGGTCACCAGCCTGCCGGCGGTGAAATAATAGCCGAAGCGCCCCTCCTTGCCCAGGGCTTCGGCCCGGTAGTCACCGGTGTGATGCTGTCCGTAAGATGCGGAGAGCATCCCTCCTGCCCCTTCGTCCTTTCCGGCCTTGGTGATGATGTTGATCACGCCGCCAAGAGCGGACCCCCAGGCTGATGAGGCAGGCCCCTTGATGATCTCGATCTTCTCGATGTTCTGGACCGGAAGCGATGCTAGGTCCACCGTATTGTCCGAAAGGTTGTTCAGCTGGATGCCGTCGATGTACACGGCAACGTGCCTGCTCTCCGAACCCTGGATCATGGACGTGGCGGCGCTGCCCGGCCCGCCGGTCATGAAGACCTGCACACCCGTTACCGTGTTCAGTACCTCGGCGACCGTGTGGGCGTTCATGAGCCTGATGTCGTCGGCGGTGACGACGGTCACGTTCTCGGCGGTCTGGGTCACCGGCTTGCTGGACCTGGTCGGAGACTCGACGACCAGTTCTTCTTCCTTGAAGTACATCAGGAGGTATTGTCGTTCCTCAGCGGTCTGGGCAATGGCAATGAGCGGGCGAGCGATATAAGAAAGAGACAGGAGGGCAAGGAGGATCTTCGTCCGTTTGGTCATATGATAGGAGCGGAAAACCTCATCAAGGTCTGCGTCTATTTCTCGCGAGAACGGATCGCTGAGATGGGAGATAGTATCACATTCTTTTCTGGATAGTAAGAATAAAAGTGCCCATGGAACGATGCGGTCAGCAGGATACAGCATAGCGTAACAATCTGTAGCGGCTTTCTTGATCTGCCCTTAGGTAGTACTAAGGTCGGAAGATAAGCGAAATGATCTTCGGAAATGATCTTCGAAGGATCACAGTGACTATATACCGTTTTGCGGATTTCAGCGCCACTACCCGTTTGGGTAGGGTGAATGGAACTGCTCAATGCAGGTGTCTAGGAAAGATGCTTGGGGGAAAATGCGCGAACATCAACCTTCAATGGATCATACGATCGGTCCCTGCTCTCCTCCTCTCGTTCCTATCATCTTTTCCAGATCGAAGGGCTTCAGCAGGAATGCATCAGCGCCGGCAGCCAGGAACTCTTGTCTTCGGTCCTGGAAGCTGGTCCCGATGATCCGCGCCTGGGGATTCAGCACTCGGATCGTCTCTGCAACGACTGCGCCCCTGATCCCGGGGATGCTGAAATCGATGAGTGCGACGTCGTAATCCCTCTTCACCGCACTCTGGATGGCCGCGGGACCGTCCGGGCAGAGCGTTACCTGCCAGCCCTCGCGCTCCAGCAGCGCGCCGATCTCCAGCCGAAGCTCTTCATTATCCTCGACCACAAGGATCCATTGTTTCTGGTGCCCTCCTCCAGCATGATCGGCTGGCAACGCAACACCGTCAAAGCTCCGTTTCTCATCATCGCCCCAGTTCACTGGCGGCCTCTCCGGTAAAAAGAGTTTCTCCTTGGCCCTACCTGCTCTACCAGGCGATGACTATACGTTTTTTGCTGACAGAATGTAACTACCCATTCGGGTAGGATGTTTAGCCGGCAACTGAGCGAGACGTTCGCCGGTCATATTTACGCTGCATGCGTGTGAAAACGCCGCGCTGAGGGCCGAAACAGTGATCAAGCAAGAAGGGGTCATTGTCCCCCTTCAGTACCTGCCGTCCACTCTTTCAGCCTGGAAGAACTACTTCATGCTTCTGATTCGGACCTCGATGTCCTTCTGGTCCTTGAGGAGAGCGGGAAGCTTTGTGACGTCGGTCTCGCCGGTGTGGTAAGGATAGAGCATCCTGGGATGAAACGCCTTTGCGGCATCAGCGACCATTTCGGGCGTCATGGTATAGGGAAGGTTCAT
>JBAIYC010000237.1:0-3976 GCA_037916085.1 Nitrospirota bacterium
CAGGCGGTGCACGGCGGAATCCACCGACGTGCGCGAAATCCTCATTTTTTTCTGCACCCCGGCTCTGAGTCCGCGCAGACATGCCTCATCTTCGCTGGGATATTCCGTTCTTCAGCCTTCGCAGACCTTCCCCTCGCCCAAAGATCGGGCTCGGCCGGCTCTGCCTGGCTTCGTGATGCCACAGGCCGCTACTAACTCGCGCATGCTTTTGCGCGGTACTCCTCGCGAGGTGCAGGGCCCTTTTGGAGGATCAACGACTTTGACCTCCCCCATGCGGAAATTCAGGCAATGCGATTGAGGACGAGGGTTAAACATTTCAGACTGTTTGAAGCCGTCTGTCCCGCTCCTGCAAGGAGAGGGACAGATAGATAACGGCTCCTCTCGGCAAGTTTCTGAAATGTACCGAGGACGATTGAGCATGCCGTAAAGAATTTTCGCCGGGTGCCCTTCTTGGGTGCCACCCTTCTTCGGGCAAGCAAGAAGGGTGGCAAAAGAAGAAGTTGGTTTTCTAGTCTTTATCGCAGTTCAGTTGAAGGCCAAGTATAAGGAGCATTCTATGAACATCAAACGTCGTGACTTCCTTGGGTTCTTCGTCCTCGGCGGACTGGCAAGCCTTGTGCTCAGGAAGCTTCGCCCAAAGACTGACGAGGAGAACATACCCCACCAGGCCTCCACTAAGCGAGGGGTGGTGCGGAGAGGCGAGAGGGAAGCCATGTTCTGGAGGAGGATAGCTTGATGAAGCGCACGGGAAGGATTGCCCTGGCGAGCGTTCTTGTCGTCACCCTGTCGGCAGCGTCGCTTCTCCTTGCACGGTCCGATGTGAAAGAACCCGCCGTCGCAGGCGCGTTCTATCCTTCGGACAAAACGGAGCTCGGCCGGATAGTACAGGGCTTTCTCACTGCTGCGAAGGTTCAGCCGGCACAGGGCAGGCTCGTCGCCCTCATCTCTCCTCACGCGGGCTATATCTATTCGGGAGGGGTGGCAGCCCATTCCTACCGCCACATCACCGACCGGCCCGTTGAGACGGTCATCATCATCGGTCCGGGCCACTATGCCGCGTTTCGCGGCGCGTCAGTCTACGCCGAGGGCCTGTGGCGTACACCTCTCGGCGACGTGAAGATCAACGAGAAGCTGGCCAAGTCGCTCATCGACACCAAGTCTGACGTGACCTTCAACCGCGAGGTCTATGCCAAAGAACATTCTCTCGAGGTCCAGCTACCCTTCCTTCAGCAGGCGCTCAGGGACTTCACCATCGTCCCCATCCTGATCGGTGAGCCAACGCAGGCTTCCTTCCGCACTCTCTCCGACCGGCTTACCGAGATCCTCCGGAAGAACGACCGCGCCATCATCGTTGCGAGCAGCGATCTGTCGCATTACTATGATTATGCGACAGCAAAGAAGAAGGACGGGAAGGTCATCGATGCCGTTTCCCGCATGTCAGTGGAGGACCTTGAGAGAGTCTTCGGGAGCGGCGAGGGCGAGGCCTGCGGCGCCTATCCGGTGCTCCTGACCATGATGGTCAGCCGGAACCTCGGCGCCACGAACGGTGTGCTGTACAACGCAGCGAACTCAGGCGACGTGACGGGGGACAAGACGCGCGTGGTGGGCTATGCGGCCATGGGTCTCTACCGGAGCCCGCTCTCCGAGGACCAGAGAAAGGAACTCCTTGCGCTCGCGCGGAAGACGGTCGATCAGTTTGTCCGCAAGGGAACGACGCCGGAGGGCGCGACGAAGGACCCGCGGCTTGCTGCGAACGGGGCGACCTTTGTGACGATCAACCGTCACCATATGCTCCGGGGATGCATCGGGAACATCCAGCCGGTGATGCCGCTCTATCAATCGGTCATCCGGAACGCCGTTGCGGCGTCCACGCAGGATCCGCGCTTCGCGCCCATGCGGCCTGATGAGCTGTCGGACATCGAGGTGGAGGTCACGGTCCTCTCGCCGCTCGAACCCCTGGACGACGTGAAGAACATTGTGATCGGACAGCACGGGCTCTATCTCGTGAAGGACGGGCGCGCGGGCATCTTCCTGCCCCAGGTCCCGGTGGAGCAGGGATGGGACGTGCCAACCTATCTTGAAGAACTGTGCGGCAAGGCCGGGCTCCCTCCCGGCGCGTGGGAGGAAAATGGCGCGCAACTCTATAGCTTTACGGCGGATGTGGTGAAGTAGGAAGCGCTCTCAGTATGCAAGCCGCCCATCACGAGCGTTCTCCCTGAGGGAGACGTGGGCAGTTATCTGGCCGGCGTCATCTGCTCCCAGTGCAGATTGGAACCGATATTCGGGTTGTAGCTCGGGCTGTCCGTGACGATGTATTCTCCGAGATTGTTCGACCAGGCATTGCCGTAACCGGCAGGCAGTTCCACTTCGTTGCCTGAGTGGGGATCATTATACCGTTCGACTCCGCGGATGTTGTCGGAGAAGTTCTGAACGATCCTGTCCTTCACCTGTTGATGCCGCTCCCAATCGCGCTGCTGCTCTTCCCGCATCTGGCTCCCGCTCTGCGCGACAATGCTTCCGATCTTCCCCATCGTCTTGATGCCCTGGGTGTACCGCTTGATCAGCAGCTCCTTGACGTTTATGACCCTTGCGAACCAGCGCGGATCGACCTTGAAGGAATACACCATGGTCTGGAATATCTTGGCCCGGGAATCGAGGCCGCCCTTTTCTGCTTTGAACGAAAAGACATAGTCGATGAACCAGTAGTTCGTAAAGTAGGGACCGGAAAATGCCGAGCCGGGCATATCGGTGACGACCTGGCTCAAGGCAGCGTACAGCTCTTCCTCCTTATACCTGCTGTCCTCTTGATAGACAATCCTGATCTTGCCGCCCCTGGCCGAGACACGAACGCCCGCTACCGGCTCGCCCATGGCGAGTTTCGCCAGTTCGGGCACTTCCTGCTCATGAAGGATCGTTAGGCCGCTGGCCTTCTTTCTGAAGCCCGGGATGATGAGCCTCGTGAACGCGGTATGGAGATCGATGGGCGCAGCCACCGGGGTGCCGAACCATAACGTACCGGGAGGATTGGTTTTGAGAGAGAGCTGGTTATTCGTCCAAAAATATGACCGCGTGGGAAAGAGGTTGAATTCTTCAAGCCCATTGGGGTTGTAGAACCGGAAGCGGGATTGAGCAGGAAGCGCGGGATTTGCCGACCAGGTGATGGAACCTTCGGCGTGCCATCCTTTGGGGATGAGCAAGCGGAATGCCTCCATCGCAGTCATCGGGTCGGTATACCTATAGAGGACGAAGGTCTGCGAATGACCGGCGCTTCGGCCTTCCTCTCGATCTGCGGCCTTCGCGGGCGAACCTCCGGTTAGGTGGATCATGCCGAGGCAGACGACTGCAACTATTGCGAGGTTCCTGACTGAAATGGCCATTGCTCGTTTCGCCCTCTCACATGCATATGCTTGAGGTCCATGGCGAGCGGCTCGGCGACATGCATGTATCCGGCGTCAAATCATGTTAGGCGTGTCGTCCGAGAGTACATTTATTACTATAGCATACTCTGAACAGGTGGTTGCCGCGGTCACCAAGCCCAGGGAGCGCCTCCACTTGCTCTTCGCGTCGCTCGACACGAGGTAGGCAAGGTGAACCGCGACGTCGCGAAGAGGATGCAGGCGGCTGCGAAGAAGGATGCCAAGGTGAACGTCCCTTTGGAACCTCGACGTCTTCGCGAGCATGATGCAGTTCGGCGCAGAGGACACTCTGAATCGTCTCAAGCCGTACGGGGCGGCGCTGATCGCGTGCTGAACTCCCTCAATTCTTGCGGCTTTTTCGCTTGACAGGGTGCGGGGTTTTCGATATAGTGTCCGCCTGTTCTCTGGGGGATCGTCCAGTGGTAGGACGACAGGCTCTGAACCTGTTTACGGGGGTTCGAATCCTCCTCCCCCAACCAATGGTCCCATCGTCTAGCGGCCTAGGACGCTGGCCTCTCACGCCGGAGACACGGGTTCGATTCCCGTTGGGACCACCATTC
>JBAIYC010000238.1:0-8621 GCA_037916085.1 Nitrospirota bacterium
GTAGGCCTGCAAGACCCGCTGCCTCTCCGGCTGCTCGGCAATCGTCCGCTTCAGAAGCAGAGATGCGTGGCCCGACCGCAGGACCGCCACATAGTCGTCCCCCGCCGGGATAGCCGCCAGGGCAGCCGCGCTCCGTTCCGGCGCCATGAGGACATAGGCATCGGCCAATGCCCCGTGTTCACGGCTCATGTTCAACACGCGATTCTGCAGCCGGCTCCCGTAGACAGGAGAAGGGTAGTAGAGCGCCACATCGGAGAGAATGCGGCAGTTGAGCCCACCACGGTCATCGCGGGTAAACAGATCGAGCAGTTCCCAGACCGACCGGAGATCGGCATGGGGACCGAACGACCCGGACAGATACTTGAACTCCGATGACTCGATGCCGTTCCTGCTGTCCCGAACAGCGTCGCCGATGCGGTACAAGGGTTGATCGGTTACGAACAGCAGACTGATGGTGACCACCGACAGCATGAGGCAGACCGCCTTGGTGATCGTCGTGTACGCCCTGTCTTTCATGATGTTCAGGACCTCACCGAAGGAGAGAAGCCCGATGGCGACAGCGAACATGGCGAGCCGTCCGTCGAAATCCACATATCTGGGTGGGAGGACGAGCAGGAGCAGGAACCCGGCGGGCAGGTAGGCAAGCGCGACAAGTTTCGGTATCCCGGAACTGCTGAACGTAAGGACGGAACGCAGGGTCACATAGCCCCACGAGAATAAGCACATCCCCCAAAAGACCAGTCCAAAGCCGCCGTCGTAAGTTCCGATGCCGCTGTCGCTCAGCGGATATCGGGCGACCCAATACGGGAGGTTGTACCGAATGTTCTGAAGGGCGCTCCCTCCCCGCGCGTTGACCATTCCCTCCGGCACGCGGGACTGCAGATGCACCGGATAGAGCGGCGCTCCCAGCATCCAGGCATTCCTCAGGTACCACCAGCCGCCAGCGAGGAGAATGACCGACAGGTATCCGATCGCAGGTCGCCATCCTCCCTTGCGAAGCGAAGGCACGATGAGGACCTGGAGCGGCAGCGCCAGGAACAGCGCAGTATATTTCATGCCGCACAGCAGGCCGATCGACAGCCCTGCCAGGTACAGATCGACATGCTTCCGGTGTTCCCGGTATCGAAGCGAATAGAAGAGGCTCAAGAGCAGAAAGAGTGATACGATAATGTCAACATAGTTCACTCCCGCCTGCATCAGGACAACGGGACAGAGGGCGTAGAGCAGCGCGACAAACAGTGAGTCGTTCTTCGGCAGGGAGAAGTGTCTGAGCAGTGCATACACCGTCAGGACCGCAAGCAGCACGAAGGGCACATTCATGCCGGCAACCCATCTCTGCGCATGCGTGAACATGACTGGCCACAGGAACAGCAGTTCTCCGTTCTGCGGGAAAGCGAATTGCTCAAGGATATCCAGCGGCAGCAGCCTGATCTCATGCGACAGGACATACTCAAAGACTGCGGGAAGATGATAGGCGATATCATCGATGCCCCTTGGCGGCAAATAGTATGCCGCGGCGAGGATCCAAACGTAGACGACGGCTGTCAGGATGGCAAGGACCGCAGCGGGGACATCCAGAGCCGACCGCGCGGCCTCGATGAGATGAGCACCGTCCGTCCGCAGTGCCCCGGCTCCCGCGCTCCGGCCTGACCGGCGGGCCGCAGCCAGCACAAGGACCACAACGGACAGATTCACGACGACAAGAGAGGAAAGATAGAGCTGATGGAAAAGCCCGAGAAGAAGCTCGGACAGGATGATCTGTCCGCAGGTCAGAAGCGACGTGGATAAGAGCCGGTAGACGACGCTCTTCGTGTTCCCGGCCACGAACAGGCGATAATAGGAAGAAAAGATCGCAAGCGTTATGAGGAGACAGAACAATTCCATCACAGAGACTCCGGAGCGAGGCAGAACGAACAGCTACCTGGAGACGATACCTAGCAGTGACAGCGCCTTGACAACTGCCGGGAGATAGACATGGGCGACACTGTAGCCGTGCAGCAAGGTGCCCATGAGAAGCATGATGAGCAGGAACAGCTTTGTCATCCGGCCGACCGACCTGTCTTCAGCCATATCCTATGATCTCCTGTTCAGATAGACATCGACGCCCTTGCCTTGAAAGACGACTCTCGAGACCTTCCTCGAGCGGTAGCCAGCAAGCGGGGCTCCAAACGTATAGCACTCTTCCAGGCCCAGCCGGGCGGCCACGTCATGCTCCCTCCTGTCGAACGACAGGTAGACGCGGTCAGAACGCCCGCTGCCCATGTCAAGGGAGCGTATCCCGTAAGCGATCTCGCTTGCGGTAATGACGGGGATATTGTCGTCCATGCACCTCTCCGCCTCGGCTGCCGCGGCAACGGCCTCCGGCCAGGTAGTGCGGTAATAGCTCTGCAGAATCTTCCGCTTATCGGGCCGATTGAAAATATCCTTGCGCAGCATGAGACAAGCATGATCTGTCTGCACGACCGCAATGTAATCATCCCTTGTCATAATTGCCTGGACAGTCATCGTCCGCTGTTGTCTTCCGATGGTCACCGTTACAGGACGGTCCAAACGGTCCGTGCCGAGGTAAGCGCAGACATAGGCATCCACCGACGGGACGGCAACGGCGCTCATATTCAACACCCGGTTCTGCAGCCTGCTACCGTAAACCGGAGCAGGCATAAAGATATCAGGATCCTGTGTCGCCACTATGACGCAATTCATGCCGGGTGAATCATGGCGGGTAAGGAGGTCAAGAACCTCCCATGCCGGCCTGAGCATGGCATGCGCCGGAAGGGAATCAGCGAGGTATTTGAATTCCGATACCTCGGCATGATGAACCGCGTCGGACACAGCGCCAGCCAGCCGGTACGATGGCCGGTCCGATATGAACATAAGGCTTACCGTCACGATGGACAGCGCGACACACACCCCCTTGATGATCGAAATGAAACCTTCAGCCTGCATCAGACTGAAGACCTCGCAGAGGGCAAAGAGACCGATGACGACTACGAACATGGAAAATCTGCCGTTCACATCGATCCATTGCGGAGGCATCATCAGCAACAGAAGAAAGCCCAGCGGGAGATAGGCTAGAACGACGAAGACAGACACTTTCGCACTGCGAATCGTGAAAAACGACCGCAGGGTAACATACACCCATGACGGGAAACCCATCCCCCAGAAGACCAGACCAAACCCTCCATCATACCTGCCGACGCCGGCATCGGAGAGCGGATACCGCGACATCCAATAGGGGGCATTATACAGGACATTCTGCAGGATGCTCCCCCCCTGCGTCCCCCGAACGGCGCGAGGCAAGGAAGAAAGCACCTTCATGGGAAACAGCGGATCGCCCAGTGCAACAGCATTCCGGACATACCACCAACCGCCAGCGAAGGCAACGACCGCCGCATACCCGATCGCGTGACGCCATCTGCCCTTTCCAAGGGCCGGGATGATCAATGCCTGGAGAGGCAGCGCCAGGAGTACGCCGGTATATTTCATGCCGCACATCAGCCCGGTCGACAGGCCCGCCAGATACAAATCGAGGATTTTCCCTCGTTTGTGGTACAAAAGCGTGAAGTACAGGCTCAGGAGAAGGAACAGCGAGACAATGATGTCGACATAATTGACGCCCGCCACCATCAGAACAACGGGACAAAGCGCATAGAGCAGCGCGGCGAAAAATGCGTCCCTTTCACGAACAGCGAAGTGCCTGAGCAGTGCATAGATCGTCAGCACTGAAACCATGACGAATGGAACGTTCATGCCGTCCACCCAGCGCTGGGCGTGCGTGAACATGATGGACCACAGGTACAGCAGCTCACCGTTCTCCGGGAAAGCGAATGGCCAGATCACGTCAAGCGGCAAAAGTCTTATTTCATGAGATTGGACATATTCAAAGACCGACGAAAGGTGGTACGTTAGGTCATCGAGCCCCCGGGGCGGCAGAAAATAGGCGGCAGCCAGGATCCACCCATAGGTCAACGCGGCAAGCATGCCCAGGGCAATGGCAGGCCCGTCAAGCGCGACCCGTGCCGCTTCCTTTATCATGAGGACATCGTTCTGAAGAGACTTCGACCCGCTGTTCCTCATGCGCTGACGGCCCATGACGAGCACAACGGCGGCAATGGACATGTTCACTATGATCAGCGAGGAAAGATAGAGCTGATGAAACAGCCCCAAAAAGAGCTCCGACAGGATGATCTGCGCAGAGGTCAGGACTGACGAGGCCAAGACCTTGTACAGGACGCCTTCCGGCCGGTGCGAGGACAGTAGCCAGAAATACGAAGAGGCGATCGCCAGCGTTATGAACAGGCAGATCAATTCCATATTTAGACGCCGGAATTTCTCGTGCAGAAAAGACACGAAGAGGCAGCACTTCAACCAGCGATTGATTATACTCAGAATCGAATGATTCGTCCATCGGTCATGGACAAATCGTGCCGGCCGAGCGGCGGGTCCGGGAGCCGGATAAGGCGGGGGAAGGCGCATTGCTGTCGGATGCGGCGGGGGCGGATAAGAGAACGTCAGAGAACGCTCTGGATAAGCTTGTTCAGCATATCCTCGGAGGCGTCGCCCAGGATTTTATAGCGGATGATCCCTTTGCGGTCCAGGATGAACGTTCGCGGGAGGCCCAGAACACCGCATTCCTTTGCAGCGGTCCCGTTGGCGTCCATGAGGATATCATAGGTGAGCTTCAGGTCGTCGATGAACTTCCTGACCTGTGCCGGGGTCTGGCCCACGTTGATCGCAACGATCCGCAGTCCCCGACCCTTGTACCGGGCATAGAGCTCCTCGAGGGCCGGCATCTCGTCACGGCAGGTGCCGCACCAATCGGTCCAGAAATGAACGACCGTGACCTTCCCGTTCATGTCGTCCGGCACCGTCAGGGACGGCCCTCTCAGGGCCGGCACCGACCGCGAAGGGAAAGGATCGCCGACTCTGAGCGATTGCCTGTCCGCTGCCGGCACCGCTGCCGCCGTTAGCAGCGCAAGCGCAGCTGCTAGGACAACTGCCGCGCCGCCCCGCACGGTCACCCGCCGTACCCGTCTTCGCGCTGCTTCACTTCGGTGTGCAATATCGGGGCGCATCGATAACCTCGGAGGCGACCAGCTCCGACAGAGACTGAATGCCGTCGGTCACGGGACCGGCGACCCGCTCGGCTACTGCGGTGCTGATGACGTTTGTGCAGACGTCTGGCCCGTTGACCGGGAGTGATCCTCGATCCCGGTCGTCGTATTGCCACCGGGCTTTTCTTTAGGGCTGACGCCCTTCGCCACGGACAGAAGCTCTACATCGAATATAAGCGCGGAGTTCGGCCCGATGCGGTACATGCTGCGATCTCCGTATCCGAGCTGGGAGGGAATGAAGATTTCCCACTTGGCGCCCGGAGACATGCGCATGAAGGCTTCCTTTAGGCCCGGAATGGCCCCCGCTACCCTGAAGACGGTCGGTTCCATCTTCCGAAAGGAGCTGTCGATCTCGGTTCCGTCGATCAACGTTCCTCGATAATTGATCTGCACGGCGTCCGCTTCCGTAGGTTTGTCGCCTTTCCCCCCCGCCTTGAGGATCTTGTACTGCAGCCCGCTCGGAAGGGTTACGACGCCTTCCTTCTTGGTGTTCGCAGCCAGAAAAGCCTCCCCGGCCTTCTTGTTCTTCTCGGCTGCCACCTTCTCAGCCTGCTCCTTCTTTTGCCTCAGTTCGCGCGCATATCCATCCATCGTTACATCAAGACCCTTTTCGGTCATCAGCAGCTTCGAACCCGAGAGCTCGTCTTTCAGACCTTTCAGGAACGAGTCGACGTCAAGCTCGACTCCCCGCAGTTTGAAATCCCTTGCCACGCCCACACCGATGCCGTAGCTCACTTTTTCTTTCTGATTATGAAACACCGTCGGGTCCTCAGCGCCTGCCTGCAGCGGCACAAGCGAAAGTACTCCGAGGGCCGCGATCCAGCCCATTCGTTCGATCATCTGACTTCTTTCCATGGCCGATTTCTCTCCTTTCCATCGATGTAGCCTGATCTTGTGTGAGCACCTACGTGCAGCATGCGTCCTGACCCGTCCGTCCAACGATCGCCTGGGGACGCCGTGTGATTTCAGAATTCCATTTCCAGAATTCGTAGATCACCGGGTACACAAGGAGTTCCAGCAGGAACGACGTAAAGATCCCGCCGATCATTGGCGCCGCAATGCGTTTCATCACGTCCGCCCCCGTGCCCGTCGACCACATGATCGGGATGAGGCCGATCGCCATGGCTGCGACGGTCATGAACTTCGGCCGCAGCCTCATCACGGCGCCCTGCATCACGGCGCGCCGCAGATCGTCCTTGTTCCTGAGACGGCCGTCGCGCTGTGCCTGCTCGTAGGCGAGATCCAGATAGAGCAGCATGAACACTCCCGTCTCCGCATCCACCCCCAGCAGGGCGATCAGCCCCACCCAGACGGCGGCGCTCAGATGGTATCCAAGCACATAGAGCAGCCAGAACGCGCCGATGGCAGAGAACGGCACGGCGAGGATGACGATGGTTGTCTTCATGAGCGACCGGGTATTGAGATACAGCAGCACGAAGATCAGGAACAGCGTCACCGGCACGATCATCCACAGCCGCGCCTTCACCCGCTTCATGGCCTCGTACTGTCCGCTCCAGGCAACGGCGTATCCCGGCGGCAGCTCAACCTTCTCACGGATCAGGCGCCCGGCTTCCTCGATGTAGGAGTCCGGGTCGCGACCCGTGATGTCCACGTACACATAGCCCGTGAGCATGCCGTCCTCGTCTCGGATCATCGAGGGGCCGCTCACCGTTTCGATGTCTGCGAGCTGCGACAGGGGGAGCTGGCGCTGTCCGTCCCCGGCAGAGACGAGGACCCTGCCCAGAGCGCCGACGTCCGAACGGAAATCCCGCAGATACCGGACGTTCACCGGATATCTTTCCCGTCCCTGGACGGTCGTCGTGACGTTATCCCCCCCGATGGCGGTCTGGATCACGTTCTGCGCCTCCCCGATGCTCAGGCCGTAGCGGCTGAGCAGTTCGCGGTTCCAGCCGAAATCGAGGAAGTATCCGCCGCCCGTCCGCTCGGCGAAGACGCTCCGCGTCCCCTTCACCCCCGGCAGCACCGCTTCGATCTGTTCGCCGATTTGCTCGATGGAATTGAGATCGGAGCCCGAGATCTTGATCCCCACGGGCGTGCGCATACCCGTGGTCAGCATGTCGATCCTCCCCTTGATCGGCATGGTCCAGGCATTGGACACGCCAGGGATCCGCAGCGCCTCGTTCATCTGGTTGACCAGCTCCTCCTGCGAGATGTGGTCCGGCGTGATGTGACGGAACGGCGGTTTCATCCACTCGGGCATCCACGAGTACCAGGTCGCGACGCGCCGCCACTGGTCCGTCGGCTTGAGGATGACGACGGTCTCGAGCATCGACAGCGGCGCCGGGTCCGTCGACGTCTCGGCCCTGCCCGCCTTGCCGAGCACGCGGTCCACCTCGGGGAACTGCTTGATGATCCGGTCCGTCACCTGCAGGAGCCGCTTCGCCTCGGTGATGGACAGGCCCGGCATGGTCGTCGGCATGTAGAGGAGCGATCCTTCGTCGAGGGGCGGCATGAACTCCGCGCCTAGACGGAAGTATATCGGCACCGTCAGCACCATGAGCACCAGAGCGACGGCGATGACGGCCTTCTTGTTCCGGAGCGCCCAGCCGGCGGCTGGTTCGTACAGCCGGACAAGGAACCGGCTCACAGGGTGCTTCTCCTCGGGTTCGATCTTGCCGACGAGAACGGCGTTCGCGGCCCGGCACAACCAGTCAGGCCTGAACCGGAAATTCTTCAGGTGCGTGACCAGGAGCCGGAGGGCGGGGTCGAGGGTGATCGTGAGCAGGGCGGCCACGATCATGGAGAGCGTCTTGGTATAGGCCAGGGGCCGGAAGAGCCGCCCCTCCTCCGATTCCAGCGCGAGCACGGGGAGGAAGGAGACGGCAATGACGAGCAGGGCAAAGAAGCTCGGGCCCGCGACCTGCTTGATCGCAGTAACGATGACGTCACGGTAGTCGCCGCGGCGCCCCGTCCGCTCCCATTCCTCCATCTTCTTGTGGGACTGCTCGACGACAACAATGGCGGCGTCCACGAGCGCCCCCACGGCGATCGCGATCCCGCCGAGGGACATGATGTTGGCCGTGACCCCCATCATGCGGAAGGGGACGAAGGAGATGAGCACCGCAAGGGGGATCGTGACCACCGGGATGAGAGCACTCGGCGCATGCCACAGGAACAGGAAGATGATGAGAACGACGGTGACGATGATCTCGGCGAGCGTGGACTTGAGGTTGTTGATGGCGCGGCGGATCAGGTCCGAGCGGTCGTAGATCGGAACGAGCTTCACCCCCGAGGGGAGCCCGGGTTCGATCTCCTTCAGCTTCGCCTTGACGCGCTCAATCACATCCAGGGCGTTCTGGCCATGGCGCATGATCACAATGCCCGACACCGCTTCGCCCGCGCCGTCGAGGTCCGACACGCCCCTGCGGATGTCCGGGCCGAACGTTACTCTTCCGACGTCCTTGATCCGGATGGGCGTGCCGCTCTCGCTCGCGGTCAGAACGATGTCTTCGAAATCCTGGATCGAACGGGCATATCCATGGCCGC
>JBAIYC010000239.1:0-5900 GCA_037916085.1 Nitrospirota bacterium
TCGCCAAGGATCAGCTCGCGCTGGCCCCGCCCGAGGGGCACGAGGGCGTCGATGATCTTGATGCCGGTGTGCAGCGGTTCGATCACCGGGTGGCGTTTGACGACGCCGGGCGCTACCCTTTCCGCCGGCCGGAATCTATCCGTCTCGACAGGTCCTTTTCCGTCGACGGGCTGGCCCAGGGCGTTCAGGATCCGTCCAACGAGCGCCTTTCCGACAGGCACTTGCAGCAGGTGGCCGGTGCGTTCCACCGCGCTGCCTTCTGCGACGTCCTCTTCGGGGCCAAGAAGCAGGCATCCCACCGAGTCCCGCAGCAGGTTGAATGCAATGCCGTAGACATTGTGCTGGAAGCGGACGACCTCCTGGGCGCCAACGCCGCGCAGGCCCGAGACGATCGCGACCCCGTCGCCGACCTGGATGACCTCTCCCAGTCCGGTCAGCTCCTCTACGCGGAGCTGCGGCTCGGTGGCGGCGATGATCCGTTCAAGGTGCGCGGCCGTCTCGTCGAGCCTCGTCAGGCCCTCGCGCTTTGCCGCGGCAAACCGCGATTCCAGGTCATCGAGCAGCCTCCGCCGCAGATCGAGATCCAGCTTTTTTTCGCCGCCCAGGATGAGCCGGGCCGCCACGTCGAGACGCGAATTCACCCTGGCCTCGACCGATATGGCCCGACCGGCGACCGACGACAGCCGTTCCCTGAACTGATCGACGAGGTGGGGATCGAGGGTGACCTGGGTTTCCAGGACCACACGCGGTTCGCGCAGACCTTTCAACAGGCGTCCCCAGGCGAGCTTCTCAGGACTGTTCCTGCGCTGTTCCATGGTCGCCGCGCCCCTTCTTCCCGTCGGAGCGCAGCCCACCCCCCTCCGGTCAGGCAGTGGTTTCCGGCTCTTTCAGGCTGGAGAGTACGAGCTTGCGCGTCAGGGCCTGGCGCTCGCTTTCCGTCATGGCTTCTTCGATGAACCGGCGGGTGACCTGGGAGATGAGCGTCACCAGCTCTTCTGACGCTTCGCCGGCCACCCGGCGCTTTTCGGTTTCGACGGTCTGTTCAGCCTGCCGCAGTATCGCTGAGGTCTCCTCGTCGATCTGCCGGAGGCCCGTGGCGCGCTCTTCCTGCGTCGCGGCTCGTGCCGCTTCTGTGACCTGCTGGGCGCGTGCGCGGGCCTCGGTCACGAGCTGGGCGGACTGCTGCCGGGCTTCTTCATAGGCCTCATCTGCGTGATCAGCCCGGTCCATCTCGGCGGCAATGCGATCGCGCCGCTCCTTCAGGGCGGGCCCCACTACCCGGACCAGGATAAGCCGGATGATCACGATAAGCACAACAAACTGGACGATCTCTACCGCAAGCGACAGCGGTTGCGCGGAGATCTCGTGCAGCACGTCCCTGATCAGTTCGCTCATGGCTGCTCTGCCGCTCCTTTGCCCGCCAAAACACGGTTCACAATTAGCTCCAGTGCTTCCTCGTTCACGTCGCTGATCATCTTCGCGAGCGTCTGCCTGCTGAATGTCATCAGATGCTCTTTCAGCCTGGCCTGTTCAGTTCTCCGAAGACGGGCCACATCTTCCCGGCCGTGGAGCAGGATGTCCTCTGCTTCGGCGCCGGCCTTCGCCCGCCTGGCTTCCCGTACCTTTGCGAGCTCTGCCTTCACCTCATCGGAGAGACGTCCGGCTGTTCCGGCCGCCTCTTCGGTGATCCTCCGGGCCTCCTTCTCCGCGTCCTCACGAAGCAAAGCCATTTCCTCGTACCGGGCGCGGGCTTTCTCCGCCTTGGCGGCCCTGCGCTCCATCACTTCGATGAGGGGCGCGAACAACATCTTTCTGAGGACAAGGAGGCTCGCCAGGAAGATAACAGCCATGGACGCCATGGTGATCCAGTTCAACTGCTCCAGGGGATCGAGATTCATATGCCGACCTCGATGCTCAGGGTGCGATCAGATCTTTGCCGCCACCATGAGCGCGACGACGAGACAGTAGATGACCAGCGCCTCGACCAGGGCCATCGCGACCAGCATGGTGGTAAAAAGCTGCGGTGCCACTTCGGGCTGCCTGGTCATTCCCTCGATGGCCGCATGGGAGATCTTCCGCATGGCCAGGGTCGCGGCGATGGCGGCCGGAACGATGGTCAGTGTAGGGATCAATACCAAGAGGATCGCGTGCATTGTTGTTCCCCCTTTCCGAGGCTCAGGTTCCCTGTTTCACGGAGTCGGTGCCGGCGGCGTCGGCTTGACGCGCATGGCCTCCCGCCGCCGGTCCTCTTGCTGCCCCTTCTCTTCGGCATGGACGGCCTCCGACAGGAAACTGGAGGTCAGGAGGGTGAAGACCAGCGGCTGGATAAAGGCCGGGATCAGGCCGAGCGCGTGGATGATCAGCGGTATCCCGTAGGGCGCAGCCTTCGTGACCAGGAGAATGACCATGAACTCCCCGCCAATATTGCCGAAGAGCCGCAGGGAAAGCGACAGGACATCGCTGACACGCGATACGATCTGGAGCGGATTGGGCCAGATGAGATTCTGGAGGGCCCCGGTGAGGCCCCTGAAACGGGCGCTGATGACCGAGATCCCGATGACGGCGATAAGGGCCAGGGTCAGCGTCCCGCTGTAGTACGCAGTGGGCGGGATGTTGATGATCGGCAAAGCCAGGACAGACAGAAGATTGCAGAAAAGGATGAACAGGAACAGGCTCGCGAGGAACGGTGCGATCACCATCACGCCGTCAGGGCGGATGTCCCGCGCCTGCTGCACGAACCACTCAAGGGCGTACTCGGCGGCATTCTGGACCGCATCGGGAACGTCTGCGAGCTGCCGGCGCACCACGATGAAGGCGAGCGAGATCAGGACGAGCGCCACAACCGCAAAATTGAAGATCACGATATAGGGCATCCACTGCCGAACGACCTCTGACATGGTACTGCCCCTCCGGAGCCCCGCCGGCGATTACCATTCTTTCTTCAGCCGCATCATGTCACGGACAGCGAGGCTGAAGGCCACCAGAATGCCGGCGCCGGTGATGTACGGAAAGGTGGAGAACCATTTGTCCAGACCGTAGCCTACGGCACCGCCCGCAACGATATAGCTGGGGATCATCGACCAGACGGCGACGATCTTAAGCAGCTTTGTCGACAGAAGGCTGCTCATGGCTCAACGGCTCCTTCCTGTCAGGTGGTGTAACCTGTGCCGGCACCGTGCCCTTTTCGGGCGCCACTGCCCGGACCGGCGCAAGCCGCCAGAGCTTCGCGACGGCAAGGCAGCCTCCCAGGGCTGACGCAGCATAGACCACGAACGGCAGCAGGGCAGTGCTCGAGGCATCATATGCCCGCGGGTCCCTTCCTGCGAGGAATGCCAGATACACTGCGACTCCCGGAAGGATCAGCAGTCCAAGCAGAAGGATGATCAGGGACCTGCTCTGAAGCGAGGTCGCTATCCCTGCGGCGAGACAGATGCCGGTCAGGAATCCGAGCACACAAGGGAGCACTGCCGTCGACCATCCGAAGAATCCGGTCAGAAACACCACGGCGCCTGCCAGGGCTCCCAGCAGGAGCACAGTCCAGAGGAGCCACGCGGTAAGGGCCAGGAAAAATCTCTTCTGGGCTTTCGTGCGTGCTTCTCTGCCCGCCTCATCTTCAAAAAAATTCGCCTGCTCAACGGCCATGCTCCCGCTCCTTCCCCCTGGAGAGAAGCGAAGGTGGTCCATTTTCTTGACAATACAAGGTGCTGTGCTGGCGCGAGGAGCAGGATGGGTGAGAAGAGGAAAAGCAGGTGTGCGCTTTATTCGCTTCGCCTGCCGATCCGGCGGCTCTGCCAAACAGCAACACCTTGCTCGTGAGAAGAATGCCCTTATTTTAGTTCAAGTATAGCAAGCCCTCACATCTTCGTCAATTCGGCGGGCGATCTGACGCCTCCGTCGCCGGCCCCGTTTTGATCGAGAGGCAAGAGGTAGGTGAAGCAACTGGTTCCGAGCAAAGGACCGTGATAAAAAGGAATGACGATGCCAGGCGACGGATCGCTTTCTTGTCTGCTGGACAATTGGAGGTCTCCTTCAGAAGCCAGTCATCCCGATGGCGGGGACTCAGGAATTGCTTTTCCAGGCGGTCTTCAGATATACTTGACCACTACAGAGACCTATGATCGCTGATGGCGGAACAAAAGGGACGAGACGGCTCCGGCTTGATCGATATCTGGTCGAGCGCGGGCTGGTCGAGAGCCGCGAAAAGGGCCAGGCACTCATCCTGGCCGGCTCCGTTCTCGTCAACGGGCAAAAGGTCGACAAGGCGGGAGCGCTTGTGCCGGCTGATGCAGATATCCGCATCCTGGGGGATCAGCTTCCGTATGTCTCGCGCGGAGGGCTCAAGCTTGAAGCGGCGCTCACGCATTTCGATGTATCGGTGCAAGGCCGTATCGCATTGGACATAGGAGCATCGACGGGAGGGTTCACAGATTGTCTTCTCCAGCGGGGCTGCCGAAAGGTCTATGCCGTTGACGTGGGCTACGGACAAATGGCATGGAAACTGCGGCAGGATCCGCGGGTCGTCCTCATCGAACGGACGAACATCCGCCAGATAGAACCCGGCATCATTCCCGAACGGGCCGACATTGCGGTCATCGACGTGTCATTCATTTCGCTGGAGAAGGTAATCCCGGCGGTCGTCCGGCTCCTGAGGCCAGGTGCGTCGGTCATCGCGCTGATCAAGCCCCAGTTCGAGGTCGGAAGAGACCGGGTGGGGAAGGGAGGCATCGTGCGGGACGATGCTGCGCGTGAGGAAGCGAAGGAACGGATCGCGGCGTTCTTTGCCGCCCAAGGTTTCTTGGTCAGGGGGGTGATCCCGTCGCCGATCACGGGGCAGGACGGGAACGTGGAATTCTTGCTGTATGCTGTGCGGTATGAATAAGTTATGACAGGCAAGAAAAGGAGTCGTTGAGTTCACGACCACGACGCGAAATGCGTTCGAGGGGAGGATCCTCGTCTTTGCCTGCCCGTTCCTGGACAGATCGACCGCAGAATGATATATACTTGAAACAGGCCGGAAAGATCCCATGGGAGGGGATGGGAAGCCGTATAGGTCGCCTGAGGGGGAGCGATCATGATGCGCTCGAACATCAACGTACTGATTGTCGAGGACAATGACGATGATGCGGCTCTCATCAGGGCCATGCTGTCCAGGGTTCGGGAGCCAGTGTTCGCGCTCGTTCAAGCGCGACGATTCTCAGAAGGGCTTCAGTTGCTGGGGTCGCAGAGCTTCGACATCGTCCTGCTGGACCTCGGGCTTCCGGACAGCCATGGTCTTGAGGGGATCCGGATCCTGAAGGAAAAATACGCCCGGGTTCCTGTCATTGTGCTGACAGGCCATGAAGATGAGGCAACAGCGATCAAGGCGCTCCACCTGGATGTCCAGGACTACCTAACGAAAGGCCAGATCGACACCAATCTTCTCGTACGTGCCATACGGTATGCCATCGAGCGCAGACGTGTGGTCGACGCCCTGCACGACAGCGAGGCCCGGTTCAGAAGGTTGAGCGAAAGCGGCATTATCGGGATCGCGTACTTCGACCTTGCCGGCGGCATCCACGGCGGCAACGACACCATGCTCTCGATGATCGGATACAGCAGGGAGGAACTGGAACGGCGGGATGTGCGCTGGGACCGTCTTCTGCCGCAGGAATGGCTGCCGTTCATGGTGAAGGTGGCAGAGACGTTCAAGGCCACAGGCCGCATAGCGCCCTACGAGACGGAATACCTTACCCGCGACGGTTCGAGACGGTGGGCGTTGTTCGGTGCGGCCCGTACCGAACGGGAGGACGAGGGCATCGCCTTTGTGGTCGATATCACCGAGAGAAAGAAGCTGGAGGAGGAGATCAGGCAACTGGCACATCATGACCAATTGACCGGATTGCCGAACAGGCGGCTCTTTC
>JBAIYC010000240.1:0-3127 GCA_037916085.1 Nitrospirota bacterium
TCGCGGAAGCCGCAGAGACGGGCGGAAAGAAGGTGGAGGAGCGGCCGGAAGCGTTTGCCGCCGGCGCCCAGGATGTACTTGCTCACCTGCTGGATGAGCGGCACGTCGGTGCCCAGGCTCTCATGTATCCTGGACTCCATGCGCTCCATGTCCGATTTGTATTCCTTGAGGATGTCCTGCAGGGTCGTTATCATGAGGCCTTCCGGATGAAACTTAGTTTGAATAATAGGGGAGAACCCGCGGAAAGTCAAGGAATTTGGGGTAGTCGGACGCGGGCGGCGAGCCAGGATCAAAGGCTTGGGTTCCGGATGAGCCCGCGATGGGGTATAATGTGTCCGAATATACGGTAAGGAGTTATGTCCATGAGAGCAAGAACAGTGCTGGCGGTCATGTTACTCGTTCTCGCGGCAGCGTCGGCCTCCGGCCAGGTGGTCTACGACCGGCAGCACGGCCGCATGTCGGCAACGTATCACGGCACCCCTCTGCGGGAGGTACTTACGGAGATCGGCAAAAAAACCGGCATTGCTGTGTATATCGATCCGGCAGTGGACAAGAGCGTGTTCATCGAAACGAAGAACCGGCCCGTCGACCAGGTGCTGAACGAGATCGTCGCCCCCTTGAACTGCATGCTTGTCTACCGCGGAGATGCCGTTACGGAGATCAGAATTTATGAGCAGACGCCCGCCGACGCGATGCAGAGGCTCGGCAGTGGGGCACAACCGAGGCCGGCTGCGGACACGGCACAGCGGCCCGGGACGGCGGCACCGCCTGGCCCGGCCGTTAACGCGGTGCAGGCCCCGCCGGGAGCGCAGTCCGACAGGATCTCCGAGTTGCGGGAGGAGCGCATCAGAAAGATGCAGGAGCGAAAGGCGGAGCAGGACAAGTTTCGGAAGGAAATGATCGAGCGAAGGGCCGCTCAGGCGCCGCAGTGAGCCGGAAGTCAGTTCTCGCAGAGAGAAGCCGCTGGAAAGATCCAGCGGCTTTTGTTTTCTTCAGGAAGCACGCAGTCCGCAGCTTAAGGTCATTCTGAGAGTTGCCTGAGCCTCGATGGGATGAGGGAACGCTTCGGCACGGTGTCGAAAAATGTCTTTTAGGGTCTTTGCGAGCGAAGCGAAGCAAACTCGTAGTTAAGAATTTCAAGCAGCTACGAGATTGCTTCGTTGCCGATGCTCCTCGCAATGACAGAACGAGAGGCCTTTTTCAACAGCCTGTTAAAGCTTCATCGCTTCCTGCACCCTGCCGAGCGTCTCCTTCGCGACCAGGCGCGCCTTCTCCGACCCCGCCGCAATGATCTCGGCGATCTGTTTCGGACTGGCCGTCAGTTCCCTACGCTTCTCCTGGATGGGTTTGAGATAGGCCAGGAGGTGCTTCAGAAGCTCCTTCTTGTCGTCAACGCAGCCGATGCCCGCCCTGCGGCATTCCACGTTCACATGGTCGCACCATTCCTTCGGCGCGAAGATCCGGTCGAGGGTGAAGAGCGGACAGATGTCGGGGTTGCCCGGGTCCTGCCGCCGCACGCGGGCCGGGTCCGTGACCATGGCCATCACCTTCTTCGTGATCTCTTCGGGTGGTTCGGAGAGGTAGAGGCAGTTATTGTAGCTCTTGCTCATCTTCCTGCCGTCGGTGCCGAGGAGCTTCGGGTACTGGGTCAGGAGCGGCTGCGGGTCCGGCAGGACTTCGCCGTAGAAGGCGTTGAACCTGCGGCCGATCTCGCGGGTGAGCTCCAGGTGCGGAAGCTGGTCCACGCCCACGGGCACGTAGTCCGCCTGGTAGATCAGGATGTCGGCGGCCTGCAGCACCGGATAGCCCAGGAACCCGTAGGTATAGAGGTCGCGGTCCTGGACGTTCTCCATCTTCTCCTTGTAGGTCGGCACGCGTTCAAGCCAGGGGAGGGGCGTGATCATCGAGAAGAGCATGTGGAGGACGGCGTGCTCGGGGAGCCGGGACTGCTGGAAGAGCACGGACTTCTCCGGATCGAGGCCTGCGGAGAGCCAGTCGATCACCATTTCGTGGACGAACGTGCGCATCTTCGACGTGTCGGCGTACTGGGTCGTCAAGGCGTGCCAGTCGGCAATGAAATAGTAGCACTCGTACTCGTCCTGGAGCCTGCGCCAGTTGTCGAGCGCGCCCATGAGGTTGCCGAGATGGAGCCGCCCGCTTGGCTGCATGCCGCTCAAAACGCGTTTCTTCTTAGCCATGGAGGAACCTCGTTAACCACGGATGAACACGGTAAAGACCGAACCGATGGAACCACAGATGAAGACAGATTGAATCAGAAGCTCGATAACCACGGATGAACACAGCGAAGAAGGAAACCCTTGAACTATCTCTATCGGTGTGTCCGCGAAGCGGACCCGCGGTTACATCAGAAATTAAAATCCTCCGTCGCCCAGAAGCAGCGAGAGCAGCGGGCGGATGATCGGGGTCATGAGCCGGCCGAGCACGCCGAACACGATAAGGACCATGAGGATGATCGTTCCGTAGGGCTCCAGCCGGTAGTAGGCCGCTGCCTGCCGTGAGGGCAGCAGCCAGTAGACGACGCGGCTCCCGTCGAGCGGCGGAATGGGGATCATATTGAGGACGGCAAGGACCACATTAATGATGATGCCGTACGCGAGCATCAGAGTGACGGGCGTCGCGACCCAGCTCCAGATGGGTTCGGGGACCTTTCCTTCAAGGCTGGTCATGACCCCGCGAAGCAGCAAAGAGCAGGCGAGCGCCATGAGGATGTTGACCGCCGGTCCCGCGATGGCCGAGAGCGCCATGCCTTTCTTCGGGTCCTTGAAGTTGTAGGGATTGATCGGCACGGGCTTGGCGTACCCGAAGAGCATCTTCCCGTTGGTCAGCACGAAGAGCATCAGCGGCATGATGACGGTGCCGAAGAGGTCGATGTGCGAGATGGGATTCAGCGTGAGCCTGCCCATGTCACGCGCCGTGTGGTCGCCGAGCCTGTTCGCGACCCAGCCGTGCGAGACCTCGTGCACCACGATGGCGAACACGAGCGGTACGGCCATGACGGCGATCTTCTGTATGAGCGAGAGCTCTTCCATGCGGATTTCCAAAGTGAACGAAAACTGATACTAAAGGAAAGGGGACCGATGTGTCAAGGGAAAACCGGGAAGAGGGC
>JBAIYC010000241.1:0-2931 GCA_037916085.1 Nitrospirota bacterium
CAGGATCGCCTGTGCTCAGGAGAAGCCGTCAAGGAAGACGGCAACGGTTTGTTCGGTGTGCTTGCTCATAAACACAACTCAAAGACAAAAAACGGCAAATGCTCTCTCTCGCAGAGACGCGGAGAAGTCGGAAGGCAAGACCCGAGGCATTCTCTCGCAAAGACTTCGACGAGTTCAACCGAGTCGCCGCAAAGGTCGCAATGAGAAACCAAGCCAAGAGCCTGTCCTTCGCGCGCAAGCGGGAATCCAGGCTAATGCCTTCCATTATGCCAGCCTGATATTGATGCGACCCAGGGGAGCGAGGCAATCGTCATTAACTACGAGATTGCTTCGTCGCGCTCTCCTCGCAATGACAGGATACCTAATGCCTCTGTATCAGGTTCCCTTTGCGAACTTTACGAGCGTTGCGAGTCACTGCTTATAGGGTCTTCTCTTCTCTGTGCGCTCTGCGTCTCTGCGAGAGATAGGGTTTCTCGAATTAGCGGTTCGGTTCGATGATGACCTTCATGCAGCCGTCGGGCTGCGCACCGGTCAGGAAGGCCTTCCCGATCTCGTCGATGCCGAAGCGGTGCGTCACCATGTCGGTCACCGTCACCGCGCCTCGCCGGATGAGCTCCAAGGCCTGCAGGTTGTCGATGGGGGCGGCGCCGTAGCAGGTCCTGATGGTCACGTCGTCGCGCCAGAAGGGATTGAAGTCCACGTCCACAGTCTCGCCCGGCTTCGGCACCGCAAAGAAGAGGACCGTGCCGCCGCGGTCTGCCGACAGGAGCGCGGTGCGGGCAGCCGGTAGCGCCCCTGCCGACAGGATCACCACGTCCGCAAGACGGCCTTCATTGACCCTCCGGAGGGCCGCGGGAACGTCCTCGTTCGCCGGGATGGCGTGATCGGCGCCGAACTCGCGCGCCCGTTCGAGCCTGTAGGGGCTCACATCGGATGCGACGATCAGGCCGGCACCGAGGGTCCGGGCCAACTTGATGATCAGGAGACCTGCCACGCCGCTGCCGATCACCAGAACGCTCTGGCCCGGCCGGAGCCCGGCTGCACGGAGCGCACGCACCACGGTGCCGAGCGGCTCGATGAAGCTCGCCTCTTCGAAGCTCACCGACCCCGGCAGGATGAGCGTCCCGGTCTCCACGCTCCTCCCGGTCACGCGCAGGAGCTGCGAGAATCCACCCGGGTCGAAGTTGTTCACGGTCTGGAAGGTCGTGCAGGCCGTCTCATGGCCGGAGAGGCAGTAGGAGCAGGCATTGCAGGGTACATGGTGGGTGACGAAGACCCGGTCGCCGGGTTTGACGGCCGTTACGTGTTTGCCGGTCTCGACGACGACGCCTGCCGGCTCGTGGCCCAGCACAAGCGGCGCACGCTTGATGCGATACCACTCCAGAAGGTCGGAGCCGCAGAGACCGCAGGCCATGACCCGGACCACGATGTCACGGTCACCGGGTTTCGGGTCCGGCCGCTCCTCGACGCGGACATCGCTGTTGCGGTAGTAGACGCCGGTCTTCATGTAAGATGGGAGTCTCTTGGGACGCGGATCTTCGCGGATATACGCGGATCAAGACAAGGCAACCAGCACAGATCCGCATCGGGTTTCATCAAGAAACCACCCCAATTGTTTCGCAGTATCCGCGCTCATCTGCGTTCGTCCGCGTCCAATTGCGGTCACTTGTTCTTCATATCCTGATAATACTGATACGCTTCCTTGACGCTCGCCTTCTCATGGACCACCTTCCTCACCGCGCCGATCATGGCCACCGGGGCGTCGGACTGGAATATGTTCCTGCCCATGTCCACGCCTGCCGCGCCCTGGTCGATGGCGTCGCGCGCCATCTGGAGCGCCTCCTTCTCCGGCAGTTTCTTCCCGCCGGCGATCACGATCGGCACCGGGCAGGAAGCGGTCACCTGCTCGAAATGCGGGACGAAGTAGGTCTTGACGAAGGCCGCGCCGAGCTCCGCCAGGATGCGGGCGGCCAGGCTGATGTACCGCGCGTCGCGCGTCAGCTCCTTGCCCACCGCCGTGACTCCGAGCACCGGGATGCCGTAGCGCATGCCCTGGTCCACAAGCCGCGTCATGTTATGGACCGACTGGGTCTCGTGGGTGCCGCCGATGAAGACCTGCACGGCCACGGCCGAGACGTTCATGCGGAGCGCATCCTCCATGTCAACGGCGATCTGCTCGTCCGAAAGCTCCTTCAGGATGCTCGGCCCCCCGCTCGCCCGCATGACGATCGAGTTCGTCACCGACGGATCGATGACCGACCGCAGGATGCCTCGCGTCAGCATGAGAGCGTCGGCATAGGGGGCAAGCGGCCGGATGGTGACGTCGACTCGCTCGAGCCCCGTGGTCGGCCCCTGGAAGTACCCGTGGTCGAAGGCCAGCATCACCGTCTTGCCGGACTGCGGACTGAAGATGCGCGCCAGACGGTTCCGCATGCCCCAGTCGTAGCCATTCGAGCCCTTCAGGAAGAAGGCCTCGCTCTTCTGCGGGATATCGGGATAATAGTTCTTCTCCTTCTTGGAGAAATCCTGTTCTGCCATGGAGGACCTCCTTACAACAGCCGAAACGATGCTTCAGTAGTCGTATACTCTAATGCAAGCACCGGGATAAATCAAGGAGAAAGCGGTATGGTGACAGGCACCTATTCCTCTTGACATCGAACACGGCCTGTGTGAGAATTCGCCGTTTCCGGCGTTCCGGACAGGTCCTCAAAGCGCGCTGCCCCGCAGAGTGCGCCGGGCCTGCCGTGGAATGGAGCGGCGCTTCTCTATCGCTAAAAGCACGGGATGCTCGAGGAAGGACGCGAATGGGCAGGATACTTCTTATCGATGATGATGCTGCGTTCCTCCATGCGCTTGAGAACTACGTCGAGCAGAACTACGCGGGCCTTGAGGTCCTTACCTGCAACGATCCGCTCCGCTGCCTCGTGAACA
>JBAIYC010000242.1:0-2589 GCA_037916085.1 Nitrospirota bacterium
CCTATCCGGGCGAGCTCACGACCGAGGCGGCCTTCGCGTTCCTCGATGACGTGAAGTCCTTCAGCGATCCCATCATCATTCTGACGGGCGGCGAACCTATGATGCGCAAGGACATCTACGACATCGCGAAGCACGGCACCGGGCTGGGGCTCCGCATGGTCATGGCGCCCTGCGGGCTGCTCGTGACCGAGGAACTGGCGCAGAAGATGAAGGACTCCGGCATTATGCGGGTGTCGCTCTCCATCGACGGCCTGACCGCAAAGCAGCACAACGAGTTCCGCCGCGTGGAAGGGGCCTTCGAAAGTGTGATGAAGGCCATCGAGAACTTCAAGAAGGTGGGGCTCGAGTTCCAGGTGAACACCACCATCACGAAGCACAACGTGAAGGACCTCCCTGCGCTGCTCGAGATGGTGATCAAGCTGGGCGCCGTGGCCTATCACCCGTTCCTGCTCGTGCCTACGGGCCGCGGCAAGGAGCTCGTGGACCAGGAGATCCCGCCGGAGGAGTACGAGAAGACGCTCAGGTGGTTCTACGAGATGCGCGACAAGTCGCCGATCCAGTTCAAGCCCACCTGCGCACCCCACTACTACCGCATCTTCCGGCAGGGCGAGAAGGAAAAGGGAAGGACCGTGACGCCGGAGTCGCACGGGTTCGACGCCATGACAAAAGGCTGCATGGGCGGCCAGAGCTTCGCCTTCGTCTCCCACGTTGGCAAGGTCCAGATCTGCGGATTCCTCGAGGAAGAGGCCGGGGACATCAAGAAAGAGAAATTCTCGAAGATCTGGGCGGAGTCGACGCTCTTCAAGGAAATGCGCGACCTCGACCGCTACCACGGGAAGTGCGGCATCTGCGAGTACCGCAGGGTCTGCGGCGGCTGCCGGGCCCGGGCCTTCGCCATCTCCGGCGACTACCTGGCGGCGGAGCCTTTCTGCACCTATGAGCCGGTGAAGACACGGACGTAGGTATTCCGTGATACGCACGGGGACTGACGCTCTGTCAGTCCCCGTACTTTTTCCGGCCCGGAAGAGCAATCACAGCCTGCGACACTCTTGACAACCTCCGTCTCCGGTACTACCATGATGCAGGTGAAGGGGGGACCATGGCGCAGTCTCCGGTGTCCAGGATCGTGCTGGCTGTCTCGGTCATCGCGATCGTGCTGTTTCCCTTCTCCGCAGTCTTCGTCGAATATCCCGCTTTTTCCTCCCTCATTGCCCGGAACACCCAGGCCGAAGCAGTCCGCATCGCCACCGTCCTGTCGTCCATCTTGATCGAAGAAGAGGGCAAGCTCGGGGAACTGAAGGTGTCGGAGAGCTTCGTCCGGCATCTGCACGACCTCCAGAAGGACAGTCGCATCCTGAAGGTGAAGATCTTCACTACAGTTGGAAGGGTCATTTACTCCACCGACCCGCGCGAGATCGGAAACATCAACGAGCAGGACTATTTCCAGAAGATCATCAGGACCGGCAGCGGGAGGGCCGAGGAAATCGAGCGGAACGAGCAGACGCTGGAAAAGCAGGTCCTGGCCGCCGACGTGGTGGAAACCTACATCCCGATCATGAAAGGCAGCACCATGATCGGTGTGTTCGAGATCTACTATGACATCTCGGCGGAGAAACAGGAACTTCACGGTCTCGTAAAAAAGTTCGCGGGAACGCTTCTCCTCCTTGCAGTCATCCTGCTCGCCGCGGTGATCTTCAGCACGCGAAAAGCGGAGCGCATCCTCCGGGAACGCCGACAGATCGAGGAGGCGCTCATCAGGAGCGAGAAGCAGTACCGCACGCTCTTTGAACACGCCGGTGACGCCATCTTCATCCTCGAAGCGAGCGGCGAAGATGCGGGAAAGATCGTCGCTGCCAACCGGGCCGCGGCGGTCATGCACGGCTATACGGTCGAAGAGATCCAGGCGATGAGGATCACCGACCTCGACACTCCCGACGCGGCGGAGCGGGCCCCGAACATCATCAAGCGCATGCTGGACGGCGAGTGGGTCAAGGTGGAGCTGAGCCATCACCGAAAAGACGGTGTGGTCTTCCCCGTGGAGGTGAGCGCCGGACTGATGAACCTCGGCGACCGCAAGTACATCCTGGCGATCGACCGGGACATCACGGCGCGCCGGGTTGTCGAGCAAGGCCGTGAGAAGCTTATCAACGAGCTCCGGGAAGCCCTGGACAACATCAAGACGCTCCGGGGACTGCTGCCGATCTGCTCCTCGTGCAAGAAGATCCGGGACGACAGGGGCTACTGGAACCAGATCGAGTCATACATCTCCTCCCACACGGCCGCTGAGTTCAGCCACAGCCTCTGCCCCGACTGTATGCAGCGGCTTTACCCGAACGTGCTCCCGAAAACGAAAGAACCCGGCCGCTCCTGAGGTCTGCGGCGCTCCTGCCTGCTCAGGGCTATCCCTCTTCCCCGCTTGTGCAGTGCCCCCCTCCCGTGTACAATGTCCCCCTCCGATGCGTAGCACCGGAAGAGAGGAGACGGGATGCCCCTTATCAGCCTGCAGAACGTGAGCGTCGGCTTCGGCGGACCGCTCCTGCTCGACGGCGTCGACCTTGCGATCGAGCCGGGTGAGCGGGTCTGCCTCGT
>JBAIYC010000243.1:0-8918 GCA_037916085.1 Nitrospirota bacterium
CAGATTACCCACGTGTTACTCACCCGTTCGCCACTTTACAATACGTATTGCTACGTACTTCTCGTTCGACTTGCATGTGTTAAGCACGCCGCCAGCGTTCGTTCTGAGCCAGGATCAAACTCTCCAAGAAAATCTGATCCTTTATGCAAAGTTGTCTTCGACAACTTGACAGGTAATAACTCAAAAACCCGCCATTCCAAAAGCTTCAAAAAAGCTGTTTGGAAGTAAAGCACCTATTTAGTTTTCAAAGACCATGTGTGGACCGCAGAATACTAATAATAGCGAAACACACTATATTTGTCAAGAACTTTTATTGAATTGTGAAAGAATTAATTGCTGCTTGAAACTGCTCGTTAGGTATTCAACTTCGAGGTCTTTGTCCCGAGGCTTCCCGACGAACGAGGGCGCAATTTACCAGAAGCTTTATCTGCTGTCAAGACTTTTTTCTCACGAAAAGCACTTTTTTATCTCTTCGGCACAATCTTGACGAAACGCTTTTTGCCGACGCGCAGGATAATATCGCCAACACCATACGGCAGCTCCTCGTCCACGTTCCGCACCTGCACCTCGTTCACCTCAACGGCCCCCTGCTGAATAAGACGTCTTGCGTCGGAATTGCTCGAAGCGACCCCACTTGTCGACATAAGCTTGACAAGCTTCATCGTGGGGCCGTCCCAGGAGATCTCCTTTGATAGCATATCATCAGGAAGGTGCTTCTTACTGAAGACCTTTTCGAACGCGGTCCGCGCTTGTTCGCCTTCGCCCGTGCCGCAAAAACGGTCCGCGATCTCCACTGCAAGCCGCTTCTTCGCCTCCATGGGATGGAGCGCACCGGATTCGATATCCGCTTTTATCTTGGCAAGTTCATCGAGAGACACGGCGCTTACCAGCTCATAATAGCGGAGCATAAGCGCGTCGCTCACGGACATCACCTTGCCGAAGACCTCCCTGGCAGGCTCGTTGATGCCGATATAGTTCCCGAGGCTCTTGCTCATCTTGTTCACGCCGTCGAGACCTTCGAGGAGCGGCATCATGACGATACACTGCGGCTCCTGGCCGTATTCCTTCTGGAGTTCCCGCCCCACCAGGAGATTGAACTTCTGGTCAGTCCCGCCCAGTTCCACGTCCGCCCGCATCATCACCGAATCATAGCCCTGGATCAGCGGATACAGAAACTCATGGATGCTGATCGGCTGCTCGGACTGATAGCGCTTCTTGAAGTCCTCGCGCTCGAGCATTCGAGCGACGGTGTGCTTCGCGGCGAGTCCGATCATCTGCTCGGCAGACATCGTGGACATCCATTCGCTGTTAAACGCGATCTTCGTCTTGACGGGGTCAAGGATCTTGTAGATCTGCGCCTGATAGGTCTTCGCGTTTTCAACGACCTCCTGCTTCGAAAGATGCTTGCGCGTCTCGGACTTGCCCGTCGGGTCGCCGATCATGCCGGTGAAGTCCCCGATGAGGAACGTAACCTCATGGCCCAGTTCCTGGAACTGGCGCATCTTGTTCAGGAGGACGGTATGGCCCAGATGGATGTCCGGCGCCGTCGGGTCGAAACCCGCCTTGATGCGGAGCGGCTTGCCCGTCGAAACGGAGCGCTCCAGCTTCTTCAGCAGATCGGCCTCGATAATAACCTCGGCCGCTCCGCGTTTGATGATGTCCAGTTGTTCTTTCGCAGTACTCATGTATAAAAAGGCTTCTCTCGCCGCAGGTTGCTGTATCACTCTTCCTTTGTCGACTCGACCAGCTCTTCGACGATCTTCGCCATCAGCGGATGCGCGCCAACGTAATCGGTAACAATGATACTGACCGAAGGATATTGCTTCCGCGCCTGCACCACGAGCTCCGGGATATCCCTCGTCACATGTGCACCAGCCTGCAGGAAAAATGGCACGATCACGATGCGATCGGCCTTCCTCCCAATGCAACGCTCCAGCGCGTCCTCAGGTGTAGGCGGAACATACTGCAGAAATGCGTGCTCTACGTCCATCGCACAGCCGGAACCTCGGAGGTCGTCTGCGACCTTCCTGATTGCCCCGTCGGCGTTGCCGCTCCTGCTCCCGTGTCCCAGGATGATCACCGCGGTCTTCACTCTGCCCTCCCGCCTGCCCCGCAGAAGTGACGTTTTTATCATAGCGGTGTACAAAAGTCAATCGATTAATGGGTTCCCCTCTCGCTCTTTTGTGCGGTGCAGGGGCTTGTTGACAGCGGTCCTCTCGGTAAGTAAAGTAGACATATTCGCAGCGTAAAATGTGATGGGCAGGCAGGAGGGAGCATCATGGAAGAAGATAAGGAGTTCACAGTGAGAGACCGCCGCAGCGCTGACAAAAAGAAGCTCGAGGACGAACACGCCGATACGGACCACCCGTCATCCGCGGCTGGAGAGATGGAGCAGCAGAAGGCTGGAACGCTGCCCGAGATCGACTTTGCTGCGTTCGTACTTTCCCTTGCGACTTCTGCCCAGATAAATCTGGGAAGCATGCCGCATCCGGATACGCATCAGTCAAGTCAGAACCTGCCCGCGGCAAAGCAGATGATCGATATCCTCAGCATGCTGAAGGAAAAAACGAAGGGAAACCTCGGCAAGGAAGAAGAAAAGCTCCTCGACCAGGTTCTCTTCAACCTCCGGATGCATTACGTCCGTGTTACAGGGCAAAAAAAATCCGGCGAGAGCTGATCCCCGCCGGATGACGCTGATTCGCGATCACTTCTTCTTTGTCGCCTTCTTCTTGGCCGCCTTTTTTGCCGTTTTTTTCATGCCGCAGCCACAACCTTTCTTCCCGCACGACATCGTCCATCACCTCCTTTCGGTCTCGCCGGCGGTTCCCGGTGGACCAACCTGCCGAACTCCAATCTGGTTCGCCTGCTCACTTCACTGCCGCAAGAACACCCTTTGCCTGCTCCACGTCCCTGTGCATCTGCTGCACAAGAGCATCGGCGTCAGGGAACTTTTCTTCGCCCCGAAGCCGTTTGACGAAAGACATCTCAAGGTGCTTGCCGTAGAGATCGCCTTCGTAGTCGAAGAGGAACACCTCGATCGAGACCGGCCCTTCCCCGAAGGTCGGCCGCACCCCGAGGGACGCCACCCCCTCAATGGTTCTTCCCCCGACCACCGTCCGTACCGCATAGACGCCAAGAGCGGGAAGGAGCTCGTTCGCCGTCTGTATGTTCGCCGTCGGGAAACCAAGGGCGCGTCCCCTGCTCTCGCCGTGGACCACGTTCCCCTCTATACTGTAGAACCTGCCGAGGTAGCGGGGCGTTTCGTCAACCCGACCGTTCGAAACGAGGTCGCGGACAAGCGAGCTGCTTACGACCGTATCGTCCACTCTGACCGCATCCACCACGCCGACGGCAAAACCGTGGGCCTGCCCCAATGCCGCAAGTGATCCGATGCTCCCCTCTCTTCCCTTTCCGAAGGCGTAATCATAGCCGATATAGACCTCTTTTACTCCGATACCCTCAACTAGGACATGCCGAGCGAACTCCTCGGGGTTCTGCTCGGCAAATTCACGGGTGAAGTCCGCGCAGATCACCACCTGCATGCCCGATGATTCGATAAGCTTCATCTTCGAATGAAACGTGTTCAGCAGCTTCGGTGAGCGGTCCGGGGCCAGGACCTTAAGCGGATGGGGCTCGAAGGTGAAGGCTATCGAAGTGCCGTTCACCGCTTTCGCGCGGTCAACGACCTGCCGAAAGATGGCCTGATGTCCCAGGTGCACGCCATCGAAGTTGCCGAGGGTGAGTACGGGGTTGGGGAATTTTTCGCAGCAGTTCTTGATGCCCCGGATGATTCTCATACGCGCCGGATATTCGCATACTGGGGCCTGTTTGTCAACGGTGCGGTGCCGAAAAGTTATTGACAATAAAATGAAGCCTATGCTATAACGTGAAGTCTTTTCCGAGGTTATCTTTCGCATTTCTTGCAAGGATTTCGATACATGGCAACCATCGCCCCTTTTCGTGGGGTCGTTTTCAACCAGGCAAAAGCTGGGGCGCTTGCCGAGCTCGTCTGTCCGCCCTACGACATCATCTCGCACGATCAGCAGCAGGCCCTGTACCGCAGGAACGCCCACAATGTCATTCGTCTCGAGTACGGCCTCGAGAGTCCTGGTGACACGGAAAGCGACAACCGCTATTCGCGCGCCGCGGCAACCTTTGAGGACTGGTCGCGGGCGGGGATCCTGCGCCGGGACGAGGAACCCGCCTTCTACGTATACGAAATGGAGTACCGGACCGGCGGGAAGACCCGGAAGCTTCGCGGCTTTATCTGCCTGGTGAGGATAGAGGACTATGACGCGGGCGTAGTAAGGCCACATGAGACCACGCTCTCGGGACCCAAGACAGACCGCCTGAACCTGCTCCGCGCCTGCAAGGCGAGCTTCAGCCAGGTATTCTCGCTCTTCTCCGACCCGCGGGGAACAGTGGCGGCCGTTCTGGGGAAGACCGCAGGGAGGCCGGCCATGGAGGTCTCGGCCGCTGACGGCGTTGTCCACCGCATCTGGCCGCTCACGGACCAGGCTGCGCTCGATCTCGTCACGGACGCTTTGCGGGACCAGCAGATCTTCATAGCCGACGGTCATCACCGCTACGACACGGCGCTCAATTACCGGAACGAGCGCAGGAAAGCTGCGGCAGGTTTCACAGGACAGGAAGGGTTCAACTTCCTGCCCATGTTCCTGGCCCGCATCGAGGATCCGGGGCTCACGATCCTCCCGGCCCATCGGGCGCTGTTCAATCTCGAAGACTTCCACCCCCGGAAGTTCGAGGAGGACCTGAACCGGTACTTCGACATCGAACGCATCGATTTCGATAAGCGGTCGGAGGCTGCGGACCGCAGGACCGTCCTCGAAACGCTGGCACATCGGGCAGACCATACCCACATCTTTGGGATGCGAGTGAAGGGAGAGCACAGCTACTATCTCCTCACGCTCCGGAGCGAATCGGACATGGAAAACATCGTCCCAGGGAAGTCGGCGGCCTACCGCGGGCTCGATGTTTCGATTCTCCATCACCTGATCATCGACCGGCTGCTGGGAATCAAGATGGAGACCCACAAGCTCGGCCTCAACATCGAATACATCAAGGATGCGGACGAAGCCATCAAGCGGGTCGCCGATGGCGACGTTGATGTCGTGTTCCTCATGAACCCCACGAAAGTGAGCGAAGTGCGGGATGTGGCTGCGACCGGCGAGCGCATGCCCCAGAAGGCGACGTACTTCTATCCCAAGCTGCTCACCGGACTGGTGATGCACAAGATCGACTAGGAACATTCAGGATTCAAGACTCAATATGCAAGACCTGTTGACTGTTGAGTCCTGAATGTTCAATTTGATACTCAAGGAGGCTACCATGGCTGTGAAAGTCGCTATCAACGGATTCGGACGTATCGGCAGGAACGTGTTCCGTGCTTCGCAGAAGAGCAAGGACATCGATATCGTGGCCATCAACGATCTTACGGACACCAAGACCCTTGCGCACCTGCTCAAATGGGACTCCACCTTCGGCGAGTTTCCGCATGACGTGAAGTCCGGCGAAGGCAAGATCATCGTGGACGGCAAGGAAATCGCGGTCTCCGCCAAGAAGGACCCGGCCGAACTTCCCTGGAAGGACCTGAAGGTTGACATCGTCCTGGAATGCACGGGCCTGTTCCTGGACAAGGAGAAGGCGGGCAAGCACATCGCTGCCGGCGCAAAGAAGGTGCTCATCTCGGCCCCGGCCAAGGATCCCGACGGGACCTTCGTGATCGGCGTGAACGAGCAGACCTATGACCCGTCGAAGCATCATATCATCTCGAACGCCTCGTGCACCACGAACTGCCTTGCGCCGTTCACCAAAGTGGTCCATGAGACTTTCGGCATCGTGCACGGGCTCATGAACACGATCCACTCCTACACGAACGACCAGCAACTCCTCGACCTGCCGCACAAGGACCTTCGCCGGGCTCGTGCCGCCGCCATGTCCATCATCCCGACCTCGACCGGCGCCGCGAAGGCTGTGTCGCTCGTGCTGCCGGAGCTCAAGGGCAAGCTCGACGGCATGTCGCTGCGCGTTCCTACGCCGAACGTGTCGGTCGTCGACGTCGTGTTCGAGGTGTCGAAGAAGACCACGAAGGAAGAGGTGAACGGCGCCCTCAAGGCGGCGGCCGACGGAAAGCTGAAGGGCATCCTGGGATACGAGGAAGCGCCGCTCGTTTCCATCGATTTCAAGGGCAACGCGCATTCCTCCATCATCGACGCAGCGCTCACGAGCGTGATGGACGGCACGATGGTGAAAGTCATTTCCTGGTACGACAACGAGTGGGGCTATTCGAACCGGCTCCGCGACCTGGCGATCATGGTGGCGAAGAAGGGGCTCTAATTCCGACCCAGTGAAACGCAGACCGGGGGACAGGTCGACAAGGAGGCAAACCTTTCGACCTGCCCTCTGTGTCTCTGCAGCTATTCCGGAGACCAACCATGGACAAGAAGACGATCGAGAAGATCGACCTGAAAGGCAAACGGGTCTTCATCAGGGCAGACTTCAATGTGCCGCTCGACGAGAACGGCAACATCACCGACGACACGCGCATCCGCTCGACCCTGCCGACCATCAACTATGCCCTCGACCAGGGTGCCAAGGTGATCCTGGCCTCCCACCTGGGACGGCCCAAAGGCAAGCCGGCGTTAAAGTACAGTCTCGCCCCGGTGGCGACGCGTCTGTCGCGCCTGCTGAGCAAGGAGGTCGCCTTTGCCAAGGACTGCATCGGGCCGGACGTCGAGCATATGGTGCAAGGAATGCGTCCCGGCGACGTGCTGCTGCTCGAGAACCTTCGGTTCCACGCCGAGGAAGAGAAGAACGACGAAGCCTTCTCCAAGTCCCTTGCCGCCCTCACGGACGTGTATGTGAACGATGCCTTCGGCACCGCCCACCGGGCCCACGCGTCGACCTACGGCATCACCAAGCATGTGAAGCTCTCCGTCGCCGGCTTCCTCATGAAGAAGGAGATCACCTATCTCCAGAAGACCGTGGCCAATCCTGTGCGGCCCTTCGTGGCCATCCTTGGCGGTGCCAAGGTCTCAGGTAAGATCGGCGTGATCGAGAACCTCAAGAACAAGTGCGACAAGATCATCGTCGGCGGCGCCATGGCCTTCACCTTCATCAAGGCGCGGGGCCAGGAGGTCGGCGGTTCCCTCGTCGAGACCGACATGCTGCCGGTCGCCCAGAAGATCCGCAAAAGCCTTCGCGAGAGCAACGTGAAGTTCTACCTCCCCGTGGACTTCGTCGTGGCCGAGAACATGAACGATGGCGCGGCGACCAAGATCGTCACGTCCCAGGAGATCCCCCAGGGCTGGGCTGGCCTCGACATCGGACCGGCGACCTCCCGTCTCTTTGCCGAGGCGCTCCAGGACGCCAAGACCATCATCTGGAACGGTCCCATGGGCATGTTCGAGAAGGACGCCTATTCGCGCGGGACCTTCGCAATCGCCCGGGCGGTCGCCGACTCCTTCGCCACAACCATCGTCGGCGGAGGCGATACCGATGTTGCTGTCCATAATGCCGGCGTGTCTGACAGCATCACGTTCATCTCCACCGGCGGCGGCGCTTCGCTCGAACTGCTGGAAGGCAAGGAGCTCCCCGGCCTCGCGGCGCTCACGGACGACAGGGAATGACCTCGGCCAAACGGGTGCTTTTCTTCGGGCTTACGCACTAGTACGGAGGAGACCATGATAAAACGAACAGCTCTCCTGGCGATTGCGCATGTCCTCGTCCTGTCGTTCGCGGTGCACGCCGGCGATTTGACCAAGGAGGATGTGAACGACGTTGTGAAGAAGATAAGCGCCGGGAAGATGGTCGACATAAACCAGACCTATCCCCCCGAGCAGACTCAGGTTGTCTGGATCTCCATGCCTTCGTTCCAGTATATGATAGACGTTCGTGCCAAGATGTGCTTCATCCACGCCTTTGGTACCAGCATCGCTCCGGTTTCCTGCAAGGCCCTGAAGACCGGCTATCCATTGATAGCCCCGATAATCGATTGGGAATAGAGTCCCGAGGTGAACCTATGAATCCGAAACGTAGACCCATCCTGGCTGGAAACTGGAAGATGAACATGACAGCGACGCAGGCTCGCGACCTTGCGTCGAAGGTGCTGCCTCTCGTCGCAGGCACGAAGGAACGGGATATCGTGCTGGGCCCGCCCTTCACCTCGATCGCGGCCGTTGCCGAGGTGATCAAGGGCACGAACATAGCTCTTTCGGCCCAGAACCTCCACTGGGAGGACAAGGGTGCCTTTACCGGCGAGATCTCTGCCGATATGCTGTTGGATTCAGGCTGTAAATATGTTATCATCGGTCATAGTGAACGCCGACAGTACTTCGGCGAGACCGATGAGACCGTCAACAAGAAGGTCAAACAGGCGCTCAAGAAGGGTCTGCTTCCGATCATGTGCGTCGGCGAGACCCTGGCGGAACGCGAGGCGGGCAGGCTGAACGATGTCATCAGTCGTCAGGTCACTGGCGGGTTGAAGGACGTCGCAGCAGACGAAATGAAGAAGGTCGTGATCGCCTACGAGCCTGTCTGGGCGATCGGCACCGGCAAGACCGCGACGCCCGAGCAGGCGAACGAGGTCCATGCGCTCATCCGGCAGAAGGCGGGCTCGCTGTACGACGCGGAGACCGCCGCGGGGCTCCGCATCCAGTACGGCGGCAGCGTGACCCCGGACAATGTCTCGACGCTCATGGCGATGCCGGACATCGACGGCGCCCTCGTGGGCGGGGCGAGCCTGAAGCCCGAATCGTTCGCAGCGATCGTGAACTTCAAATAACGAGAGATATGAAAGGACCGGATCGGCTTTACGCCTGAACGGTCCCCTTGAGGGAGGTTACCATGCACGTTTTGCTCATTACAGTCCACGTGATCGTGGCGATGATACTCATCCT
>JBAIYC010000244.1:0-4021 GCA_037916085.1 Nitrospirota bacterium
AGAAGAAGAGAAACGAGATACCGCTTGAAGCCTGAGAAAAGTAGCATACCGCTGCCGCTCAAGTCAAGATTTTTGACTATTTAATCTTTAAATGGGCGCAAAGGTTTTGATTATAGAAAATGGAGTAGAAACGTTACGACCAGCTTACCCGGTCCGGCCGCTTCCCGAGCGGCCTGCGTGGCAACTCTTGCCTTGACATCAGCGGGACAAGTTGTTATGTTACCGGGCCTTTTCGAGTTCGGCGGTGTCGGAAAGGGACAGCAACGGAAGGGACCATGAGCTATACCGATGAAATAAGCAAGCGGCGGACCTTCGCCATCATCAGTCACCCCGACGCGGGCAAGACCACGCTGACAGAGAAGCTGCTGCTCTTCGGCGGAGCGATCCAGACCGCCGGGGCCGTGAAATCGAACAAGATCCGGAAAAGCACCTCCTCGGACTTCATGGACATCGAGCGGCAACGCGGCATCTCCGTGGCCACATCGGTCATGGGCTTCGAGTACGGCGGCCTCAAGATCAACCTCTTGGACACACCAGGCCACAAGGACTTCGCCGAGGACACCTACCGCACGCTCACGGCCGTGGACAGCGTCATCCTCGTGGTGGACTGCGTCAAGGGCGTCGAAGAGCAGACAGAGAAGCTCATGCAGGTATGCCGTATGCGCGCCACGCCGGTCATCGTTTTCATGAACAAGCTCGACCGCGAAGGCAAAGATCCCTTCGAGCTCCTCGACGAGCTCGAGGCCAAGCTCGACATCCGCGTCCGCCCGCTCTCCTGGCCCATCAGCATGGGCATGTCCTTCAAAGGCGTCTACAATCTCTATACGAAGCGGCTCTCCCTCTTCCGGTCCGGTGGTGTGACCGTGGCCGAGGACGTTCTGGAAATCAGAGGCCTGGACGATCCCGTCCTGGACCAGCAGCTCGGCGACTACGCTGTGAAGCTCAGGGAGGACGTCGAATTGATCGAGACCGCTTCGCCTCCTTTCAGCGTGGAGGAGTACCTGCGCGGGGAGCTTGCGCCGGTCTTCTTCGGAAGCGCGGTGAACAATTTCGGTGTCCGGGAGCTCCTCGATTCGTTCACCGTCATCGCGCCGCCGCCAGGCGGAAGGCCGTCGAACGTGCGCATAGTCACTCCCGACGAAAAGGCCTTCACCGGCTTTGTCTTCAAGATCCACGCAAACCTGGACCCCCGCCACCGCGACCGCATCGCCTTTCTCCGGATCTGTTCGGGCAGGTTCGAGCGGAACAAGATGGTCCACCACGTGCGGCTGGACAAGAACATCCGCTTCTCCAGCCCGGCCTCCTTCCTGGGTCAGCGGAAGAGCATCATCGACGAGGCATTTCCGGGCGATGTGATCGGCCTGTACGACACCGGGAACTTCAAGATCGGCGACACCCTGACCGAAGGGGAGGACCTGCAGTTCCAAGGCATCCCCAGCTTCTCACCCGAGATATTCAAGGAGCTCGTGAACCTCGATCCGGGAAAGTCGAAACAGCTCGCCAAGGGCATCGAGCAGCTCACCGACGAGGGCGTGGCCCAGCTCTTCACCCAGCAGCAGGGGAACAGGAAGATCGTGGGCACCGTCGGAGAACTCCAGTTCGACGTCATCCAGTACCGCCTCGAGCACGAGTACAACGCCAAGTGCCGGTTCCACCGCATGGACGTGCACAAGGCCTGCTGGATCACCTCCGACGACCCGAAGGCCCTCGAGAAGTTCTGCCAGTACCGCGGTGAACGGATCATGACGGACAAGGACGGGAACCTCGTGTACATGGCGGAGTCCGCCTGGATCATCAAGAGCCTTCAGGGGGACTACCCCGAGATTCGCTTTCATGACACGTCAGAGTTCAAGCGGGAGATGCAGCTCATCCCCTGAAGCCCGCAGCCTGACAGCCCTCGCGACACACTGCCCTTCTCCGCCCGTACCTGTCCCAAGCCTTTCTCACTCCTCCAGATCGTCTGCACGGTCCGACAGGCCTGTCCCAGGACGCCGCGGACGGGAAGTGCTGATCGCTGTTCGGACAAAAAAGGCCGGGCGCTCTAAAGGAGGGAAGAGGCCCGGCCTGATAAAGGAGCGCTGGTGACCAGCAGGGGCTTTCGGGGGGGGCATCCCGGACGGCCCCAGCGCGCCTCGAATTTTTGAACTGTCGGATCGGCCTAGCCGGAGCCGCCACCGACGGCGGCATTCGCATGACCGAGCATCGCTCCCGAAGTCCCAGAGACCTCGTCCGGGTCCTGGCAATCGTCCTCGTGAAAGGTCAGGGCTGCCGAATTGATCAGGTAGCGGGTCCACGCCGGCGGTCTTCGCTCGGGGAACATGTAGCCGAGGTGGGCATCGCAGCGACCGCACTTCACCGCAGTTCTGACGAGGAAATGTACGATCTGCGGAGCCGTGGTGACCCGCTCTTGCGTGATGGGCGCCCGGAAAGTCGGCCATTTCGCCGGCAGCGCGGACTTCTCCCTCGAACTGAACAGCTCATAGCCGCAGCTTGCGCACCGATAGACCCCGTTGCCGTGAAAATCGTGATAGCGGCCCGAACAGGGTGGTTCCATGCCCTGCTGTCTCGTGATGCGGTACTGCTCCGGCGTCGGCCGTTGCTGCCACTCATGATCGATCAACCTGCTCTTTTCCTGCATAACCGGCTCCTTTCCGGAACGGAACAGAACGCCGTTCCCCCTGTGCTTCCGCTCACCACTCCATGACAACATCATTGAACCGCTCCCGCCGTACCTCGTTTCCGTTCTTGTCGCGGTACACAAGCTCATCGGTGTCCAGCTCGTATTCCGGAACGTCCGGATCATACCATCTGCTCATAAAATACTGATAGAAGGGATCGTAGAGGCCGCCGGGATTCCGGTCGTGCCGGAACACGTATTCGGGCATCTCGTCAGCATTCAGGCCCGTATGGTAATGCCGAACGCAGACGTAGTCCCCGAGGATGGCAAGCTTGAGAAGAGGCATTTCCCGGTAGAGCTTAAGCTTGATGTTCTTCTGGAGCGATTTGAGCCCCTTGAGGAAATCGATGCTCCTGACGATCTGTTCCCGGAAGCTTTCGGGCGAAACCGCAGGATCCGGGATGCTCTTCGCGCGCGCGACCACGCCCTCGCGGAGGGGGTCAAGAAGCATGATCTTGGCCTCGCGGCAGGTTTGGAGCACTCGATGCAGGTCCCCTTCGGGGTCCACGAAGGTCCGGAATCCCGTTGAGCCGATCAGCATGACGTCCTTGCCCGCCCCCTGGCGCTCTTTCAGTTCCTTCACCCGCTTCCGCGTAAAGATGCCGCGCGCGTATGCAACAAGGGTGAGTCCCGCGCTCTTGGCCATGCGTGAGAGCCGCCGGTCCTGCCAGGAACGGGTCAGGTAGTTGAACAGCAGGACCAAAAGGACCGCGGTGGCGATCTCAAGCGATATGAGAAAGACCCTTTCGTTCTCCACATAGGTCCAGAGTGCCAGCGCTCTGCCGGCAAGATAGCTGACCGTCTTCGGAAGCGACAGCGCGATCGCCGCGCCCAGCAAAATGACAACGATGTGGTAGAGCATGTGCGAAATGTTCTTCATCTCCGTTCCCTCCGCTGATTGTTGCCTTAGGACAGTACGATGAGTGCCGTCACGAGGGAGAACGCAAGGTCCGCCCCGGCAGATCCCTCGTCGCGCGTCATGCGGTCGCAAAGAGCTGCGGCAAGCCGGAGCTCTCTGCCGTTCAGCAGGCCGACCTTCTCCCGCATCCGCTCCAGCGTCCTCTCGTCGCTCGTTCGGGCTTCGATCGTAGCAAGCACTTTGCAGCGCTCGATGGATTCCACAGCTCGATCGGCCCTCCGAACAGGATGCGCCGCCACTGCCGACGTAGCTGCGGCCGACGGTGTTGCAGCCCCAACCAGGAGTAACCCGAGCAATGCCAGGGCGGCAAATGGTCCACCTTGCATCCTGCCGCGCCTTCCGGTACCTCTCAGCATGCGCTGAGCAGCTCCTTTCTTTCGATGGTTTCCCGACTCTCCTTCTGTTGTATAAGCTTCTGGATACCG
>JBAIYC010000245.1:0-5206 GCA_037916085.1 Nitrospirota bacterium
ACAGGATCTCGATGCCGAGCTTTGCCAGCTCCCTGGCAAGATCGAGAACGCCTTCCTTATGAGAGACGCTGATGAGCGCACGCTGGACTTTTCCCACGGCAGGTACCTCCAGAAAGATATTGTAGAAAGGGAGAGAAGATAAAATTGTAGCCAAAGGGGAAGGGAAAGTCAATTCAAGAGAGTGTAGATTTCAGCCAGATTGCCATGCGGGCGACCGCGTGGAGCGCGGCAATCTCGCAGTTGATACGAGATCGCTTCGTCGCTTCGCTCCTCGCAGTGACACACCAGCTATCACTTGCCCCCTCCCCGGCGACGACCGTTGCCTCTTTACGATGTGGCTCCGCAGATCACCGAGAGCGCCCCCGGTACGCACTCGATCTCCAGCCGTCCGCCGTCTGCCTCAAAGATCTCCCCGTCCACGTGCACGGGGAGCGGACTGGAGCTTTCGACGACCAGACGCGTGGCGCGCTCCAGACGGACGTATCGCTTCGCCCGCTCGATCGTGCCGAAAAAGACCTTCGGCAGGTGCCACAGAAGAGTCGGGACGCTCAGGGGCCCTACGATCGTCACATCGAGCAGCCCGTCGTCCACCCGCGCGCGGGGTGTGAGCATGAACCCGCCGCCCACGGTGGTCCCGTTGCCGACGGTCAAGAGCAATATCTCCTGCATAGCGGTCTCGCCGTTCATCGTGATCGCGACCGGCACAGGCTGGAACCTGCCAAGCAGCCGGACAAGGGCGTAGAGGTAGAGCCAGAAGCCCCGCCGGGAACGACCGGTCGTATAGGCCTCCCGGTTGACGGCGGCATCGAACCCGATGCCGACGCCATTGGCGAAGTATCTCCCGTTGATCCTTCCGACGTCGATGACGCGGGTCCGGCCCTCGAGCACTGTGTCCACAGCCTTTTCCACATTCTTCGGGATGTCGAGCGATTTGACGAGATCGTTCCCCGACCCGGTGGGAATGATGCCGAGGGGCTTGCCGGTCCCGACCATGCCCGGCAGGACCTCGTTCACCGTGCCGTCGCCGCCCACCGCGACGACAGCGTCGAACCTCGCGAGAGACCGACGCACGATCTCGGAGGCTTGATTCGGGCCCGTGGTAAGCTCCAGATCGAATGCGGCTCCCCGCGTCTTGAAAGCATCGACGACGCGGAGGATCGCCTCGCGCGACCATCCGCCGCCGGCAGCGGGGTTCGCAATGAGCTTGTAGGTCTTCATGCGCGCAACAATTATAGGAGGAGGGAGATGACAAGTCAATCGCGCGACTTCGGAAGGGAGGGCTTCGTGCGTCAGAACCGCATGGTCAGGCCGAATATGCCGGTCCCCCTGCCGTCGGGAACCCAGGAGAGGGAGTACTTGCTCTGGATGCCGTCCATGAACTGCTGCTCAGACCTGCGGTTGAACTTGTGAGCGCCGTTCACGGCGTTGTAGATGTTCCCCGTATACCATCCTGCTTCGAAGAAGAGCAGGATGCCGCCGGTCACGTTGTTATCGTTATGGAAGGATTCGACGGCAGCCCAGATGAAGGCACCGTTGAGAAGAAAAGAGACGAGCGCATCTCCGGGACGGTCGATATACAGTTGCCCTGCGCCCGGGAGCACCGCAGAGAGCCCCCCCGCCAGGGCCGGAGATTTCTTCGGGATGTCGGGGTAGAGCTTCGCCTCCTCTGCAAGGCCCGCTGCCTGTTCCTGCAGCGGCGATCCTGCCGGGACCTTCCGGAACTCCTCGGATGCCTCTTTCCACTTTCCCTGCCGCAGCTCGGCCCAGCCGGACTTGATGCGCGCCTCATCGGCCTGCTTGTCCGCGGGATAGGTCTCGACGTACATCGTGAACACGTCGGCGGCCCGCGGGAAGTCGCCCTTCTGGTAGTAGACCTCGCCGATCATGAAATAGGCCTTGCGGCCGGTCTCCTCGTTCGCGTACTCCTTGTTCAGCGCCCGGAACCGCTCGAGCGCCTGATCGAGCCGGTCTCCCTTGAAGTAGGAATTGGCGATCTGGAAGCGGGCCGTCCGGGCGAGCGGATGGTCCGGATAGAAGAAGACGACCCGTTCATACTCCGTGATGGCGCGGTAGTAGTCCCCCCGCTCGAAGAGACTGTCCGCGAAGGCCATCATCTTCTCAGGAGACATCTCGGCCGCACGGACGGCGCCGGTGAGAAGGACGAACAGGAAAAGAGCGGCAAGGGCGGGACGCATCATTCGTGATACCACCAGAAGTCGTTGTCCTTCACCGGGTCGGCATAGCGGAAGCGGCTCCCGACCCAGACGAGCGGCGCATATTTCTGCTCGTCCATCTCGTGGATCATGCGGTCTGCGGTCATGACGATGCCGACAACCGGGCCGTGCTTCTTGATGGACTCGACGCTGTACTGGGAGCAGGTGGGATACATGTTACACCGGCCGCTGACCACAGGCCCGATGGTCTTCTGATAGAAGGTGAGCAGCCAGAGGAACGGCGTGGAGGCGACGGACGGGACGGGCCGTTCGGACGGGCCGGAGGGCGCGGTCCTTCGGTCGGCCTTCATGACCATGACCGGCGCGTCATCGCTCACCGACCACGGCCCCCAGGTGTCGTTCACCGCGGCACAGGCCAGCGAGGGGAAAAGAACGGCAAGAACGATCAGAACAGGGGTATTCATAGATCTTGTGGTATCATTGCGAGCGAAGCGAAACAATCTCATCTCGTGTTGTATCAGGCACTACGGGATTCACAACTGTCAAATTCTCTCTGCGACCTCTGCGCCTCTGCGAGAGATGCCGTTTTCGCTGCTACTTCTTATCCGCGCTCATCAGATTCTATCCGTGTCCAGACTGCCCTTCCCCTACTGCTTCAGCATCCCTGTCTTCTCGCCGATGTCCTTTGCCACATAGTCCGCCGTGTCCTTGATGGCGTCCGCCTTGTCCTTGTCGCTCGGCGCCGGCACGAGGCAGCAGTCGGTCCTTCCGGCCACGGAGTTGAACCGGCCGTTGCCGACCTCCTTGCCTCGCTCGAACATCTGGCCGATGACGTTCAGCGAATGGATCTTCCCGTTGTGGACCGTCTCCGACGGTGTCCAGAGAACATAGAGATAGTCGACGCCAAGCTGCTGTTGGATGGCGCGGACCTTCTTCATGTCGGTCTTGGTGTAATCCACCTCGATCTCGAAGTAGGCGCTCTTCCATGGGCCGTGGATGTCGACGGGATAGACCGGGATGGCTTGTTTGACCTGTTTCTGCGGCAGGACCTGGAACCGGGTGTTCTTCTTGAGCGCCTCGGTCATGGTCTGTGCCATCATCAAGTTCGGCTCATTGTCCAGCCCCGCGACGACCGCCATGGATCTCGGCTTGAACTTCACATCGCTGCTCACGGGATTGAACGGGCTGATGCAGCCCGCGATGACCGCGGACAGGATGACCAGCAGGACCCCTGTGCGTGTATGTCTCATTCGTCTCCTCCCGGGCCAGGCGGCTACTTGCCCGGCTTCTCCGCCTTGGCAGCGGAGATGAAATCATCGGCCATCGACCCTGCTGCTTTTTTCAGCATCTCGTTGACGTCATCGCCTTCCGATTTCCCGAAAAGGCAGCACGACTGGCCCTGGTTCCGGGCGAAGCTGGTGAACCCGATGGCCTGGCTTTTGGGGTATTCGACCACGTTGCCGTAGACATCAATGCTGTAAGTGACAGAACTGCCGCCCTGGCCGCTCCGGATGACCTTCCTCAGGTTGTCGGTCCAGACCACGAACAGATAGTCGGTCTTGAGCTGCGCGTGCATGGCATCCACCCTGGCCTTTTCGCCCTTGACGAGCCAGACCGGCTTATCCCAGTTATCCGTCTTTGCCTGCTTGATCGTGACGGGGTACTTTCCGAGCCTTCGCGCCACCTCCTCCTGGCTCAGGACCTTGAAGGTGCTGCGTTCCTTCAGTTCCCGGGTCAGGTCGTCCGCCACCCGGACCGTCAGTTCGGACCTGTCAGCGCTGATCACGGCGATGGAGCCGGCCCTGATCGTGGTCTTGTCATCGTACAACTCGAAGGGATGGGGGGTGCCTCCGCAGCAGCCGGACAGCAGCGGGGCAGCGCCCAGCGCGAGAAGAACGAGCAGCAGCAAAATGCGGAGGCGGTGTAACAGTGCGGGACGTTTCATCGTGACCTCTCCCGTACGCCCTGCGATGCACGGACAGAATTCCCCTTCCCGTGACGGCATCGGGGCGGAATTGGGAAGAGTATACTTGATTTCGGGGAAGGGATAAAGAAAAAAATGTGGGATTTCCGGAAAAAAACGGTCTGCGCCTTTACGCTACTTCCCGTACAGCCGCCATGTGTAAGAAATAGGCTTGTTACGGCTTCATCTTGAGCGCCGCCTTCATCATCACCAAGAACTGCCCGGCGGTGCCCTTCTTGTTCGCCATGATCTCGTCGGCGAGGGCTTCTTCGTCCTTCGGAGGAGCAGTGACCGCATCCTTCTTCCTGAGCCGCATGGCACCCGACGGACAGGTCGGGACGCAGAGGCCGCATCCGATGCACCTGCCCAGGTTGACCTTCGCTTCACCCGACGGGCCGGTCAGGCCCACAGCACCCACCTGGCAGCGCGAAACGCAGGTGCCGCAGTGCGAACAGGATGCGGCGTTCACCTCGGCGTGATAGCTTGTCTGCCAGAAGTCCACGGGCCGCGGAAGGAACTTCTGGTACGACAGCATGCCGCAGCAGCAGCCGCAGCAGGAGCAGATAAACTCGGGCTTCTGGGTGTTCGCGGGCTGGAGCACGAGCCCGTCCTCCTCGTTCCGGATGAGGATCGCGAGGACTTCGTCCCGGGTCACTTCGCGGCAGTGACCCCGGCGGAGCACCATGGCAGCCATGTCGCCGAAGGCGAGGCAGGTCTCTTCGCGCGAGGTCTTTACGCAGGCCTTGCCCTTCAGGGCCTTGGTCTTCCGGCAGATGCAGGGAAGGACAACGAAGGGCCCGGGAGAGTCGAGGACGATCGAGCGTACCTGGTCATAGGTCGCCACGTGGTGCGTAACCGTGATGCTTCTGCCAACAGGGATGGTGCGCATCTGGGGAGGTTTGACCGAAACGAAGGACCTGCCGAAGCTGAGGACGTCCTTCGTATAGGCATTCGAGTCGGCCAGGAACTCCGGAGAAGGATTGCCATCCTGAAATTCGTACATGCCGATCACGAGCGGCAGAGCGAACCAGTGGTCGATCCCGCCCTTCTTCTTCCATCCGATGGCGCC
>JBAIYC010000246.1:0-1970 GCA_037916085.1 Nitrospirota bacterium
CCCATGCCGCGGCCGGCGCTGCAATGTCCTGGCAGGCTTCCGCGGACTCGGCGGTAATTGTCGAGACCGCGGACTGCGTCGTAACCGTGCGGGGAACCGACTTCGTTGTCTCCGTCGGCCGTGACGCCACCGACGTTGCCGTGCTTGATGGTCTGGTCGGCGTCCGGGCCGCGAACCCGACGCTCCCGGGCGAGGTGTCGGTCGGCGCGAACCAGTCATCTACGGTGAAGAAGGGCGGAGTGCCGTCGGAGCCGGCAGGACTCTCTGCCGACGTGGTTGCCGCTCTGGCGGGAGCGACCACGCTCAAGAACCCCCGAACCTCGCTTCCGGCGGCAGGCGAAAAGCCGAGCATGAGCTATGACAAGAAGGACCTCGTCCGTGAGCTTGTCACGGGCAAGCCCATGGGAGAGGTCTTCGATACGGCCGTCGCGAACGGCATCCCCATCGGGGATGCGGTGTGCGCTGCCATATCGGACGCGAACATGGACCCGAAGACGGTCGTCTACACGGCGACTGCCGAAGGGTATCCCGTCAATACCGTTGTCCAGTCCAGCGTCAGCTGCGGCGCGCCCGTGAACGGCGTCGTTGCATCAGCTCTTGCAGCCGGCGGCGAAAAGAAGCTTATCATCGCGGGAGCGCAGGATGCGGGCATACCGAACAGCGGGATCGCGAACGCCTTTGCCTCTGCCGGTTTCCCGGCCACGATCGTCGCGGAAGAGGGCGGCGCTCCTGCCGCCGTGACGACGGCCGTCACCATTCCGGCGCCGCCGACGCAGATCGGCGGCGGAGGCGGAGCACCGGCATCGACGAAGACTGCAAGCCCCTACCGCCCATAGCGGAAGCGGAAAACTCATACGTGAGCGCGAGGACAATCGACCATGCGGAGAAATGCGATAGCGCTTCTTACCTTTCTGTGCATTGCGGCTGCGGGCACGGCCGGCGCTGAAGGGAACATCCACCTGGGGAAGCTCCAGATCGACCCCTACGCGTCCGTGCAGGAGTCATGGACCGACAACGTCTACTTCACCCCGACAGACGAGCAGAGCGACCGGTACATGAGATTCCTGCCCGGCGTGAAGGTCGCGTTCCCCTTCGGGGAACATCAGTTCGAGGCGGAGTACTTCGCACTGTTCACGAGGTACAATACGTTCTCGGGCGAAGACACAACGGACCAGACAGGCCGGGGCCGGCTTGGCTTGAACTTCGGCCGTTCCCTGACCCTGGACCTGAGCGATGCCTATACAAAGAACCATGAAGGCCGCGGAGAATCAGCCACGGGGTTCATCGAGGTCTATCGGCTGAACACCGCCAAGGCGACCGCGGCCTACCGCCTTGCCGACCGATCGAAGGTGCAGGTCGACTACTCTCATTCCACCTATAACTACATGATCAGCGATTTCCGGGACCGCGACGAGAACCTTGTTGCCGCCTACGTGTATTACCGTTTCCTCCCCAAGACCTCGGCCTTCATCGAGTATGATCACAAGACGGTCGACTTTACACTGGCAGCAAATGATCCGTCAGGGAATTCCCTCGACAATACCCAGGATTCCGTTCTGGTCGGCATCACCTGGGAGGCGACGGCGAAGTCCACCGGGACCATGAAGGTCGGCCGGACGAAGAAGAACTTCGAGTCCTCCGCGGTCACGGACCTGACGATGTGGTCGTGGTACGTCGATATCGATCATCAGTTCTCCGACGACACCCGCATCAAGCTCGCCGGCAAGCGGCAGCCGAACGAAACGGACTTCTTCGGGACCTCCTATTACATCACCACCGGAGCATCCGTTGACTTCACGCAGCGAATACTCTCGAAGACCGACCTTCTCCTGGTGGGGTCCTACGGCACCGACAAGTTCTCAGACGGACGGAAGGACACGACGACGATCCTCGGCGCGGGGCTCAAATACTGGATCAAGGATTGGTTCAACGTGAACGCCGATTACCGGCAGCAAAAGCGCGATTCGAAC